>JBFKCZ010000502.1:0-2658 GCA_041620035.1 Pseudomonadales bacterium | reverse complement strand
GTTGGTGGGCTCGTCCAGCACGAGCAGGTTGGCCGGCAGTGAGAACAGCTTCGCCAGCAGCAGCCGGTTCTGCTCGCCGCCGGACAGTACCTTGACCGGCGAACGTGCGTGGTCCGGTGTGAACATGAAGTTCGCGAGGTAGGTGACCACGTGGACTTCCCGGCCGTTGATCGAGACGTAGTTGCGGCCGTCGGCGATGGTATCGGCCACACTCTTGTCGGGGTCGAGTTGCTGTTTGACCTGATCGAAATACGCAGCCTGCAGCCGAGTACCACTCTTCACCGTGCCGCTGTCGACGGGTTCACCCTCGAGTAGAACGCGAAGCAGCGTGCTCTTGCCACAGCCATTCGGACCGAGGATGCCCAGTCGATCGCCGCGCCGGATGGTGAGGTTCAAGTCGTGGAACAATGTCTGTTCGCCGAAGCGTTTGGTGACACCGGCCAGTTCCTTGACCAGACTGCCCGATCGCTCGCCCTCATCCACTTCGAGCTTGAGCGTGGCGTGCCGTCGACGATTCCGATGCGCCTCCCGCAACGCGAGGAGTGCGTTGACGCGGTCCTTGCTGCGTGTCCGGCGCGCCTGCACGCCCTGGCGAACCCACACCTCTTCGCGCTTCAACTTCGATGCAATCTGTTCAGCGGCTTTTTCTTCGATGTCCGCCTGCTGGGCCCTGCGATCCAGATACGTGTCGTAGTCGCAGTTCCAGCGCCGCACTCGACCGAGGTCGATGTCGACCACGGCGGTTGCGAGGTTGCGCATCAGTTGTCGGTCGTGGGATACGAATATCAGCGTGCCCGCATGGCTGAGCAGCGTCGACTCGAGCCACTCGATGGTGGGAATGTCGAGGTGATTGGTCGGCTCGTCCAGGATCAGGACGTCGGGCTCCGTGACCATGGCTCGCGCGATAGCGACGCGGCGCAGCCAGCCGCCGGACAGGTTCCGCAGCGCGGTATCCGCCGGCAGCCGCAGCCGGTCCAGGATCGACTGTATCCGGTAGTCGATGTTCCAGGCGTCGGCGTGGTCGATCCGCTCGTGCAGCTCGGCCACGCGCGCCGGATTGCGGCCTGCGTCGGCAGTCAGATGGTGGTAATGGCTGAGCAGATCGCCCGCAGAGTCGAACGCGGCCGACACCGCGTCATAGACCGTAGCGTCATCGCGCGGCAGCAGTGTCTGATCGAGCGTCGCGATGTCGAGGCCGGGCGCGCGCCATATCTGTCCGCTGTCCGGTTCGGATGTCCCGGCAATCAAACGCAGCAGCGTCGTCTTGCCGCTGCCATTGCGCCCAGTGAGGCAGAGTCGCTCACCCGCGTCGATGTCGAGTTCGGCATTATCGAGAATGCAACTCGTACCGAAATGGAGGGTGAGGTTGCGGCAGGTGACGATCGGCATTTCGTGAGTCTACTGCAACCGTTGGCGTCGCAATCGATGCGATCTGTGCGAGACTGCGGCGGCAACGGCGGAGTCGGAGAGATATGTGACGGATGGGGTGAGCAAGCGGTCGAGTTCGACCCCTATTGGCCGGGCGCGGATCGCCTTGTACGGTCTGGTCAACCTGCCGACATCGATCGTCGGCTTGCCGATTGCGCTCTACATTCCAGCCTTCTACTCGCAGAATCTCGGACTTTCGCTCGCGGCCGTGGGCACACTGATCGCTCTGTCCCGACTCAGCGATGTCGTGACCGATCCCGCCATCGGCATCGCCTCCGACCGGTGGCGCACGCGATTCGGGCGTCGCAAACCCTGGATGGTGTGCGGCATGCCGCTCAAGGTGTTGTCACTCTGGATGCTGTTCGTGCCGCAGAGCGACTTCGCAGTTGCCCTGTGGAGCGCGCTCGGCGGCGAAGCGGTGACGAACCTGTATCTGTTCGTCTGGATCAGCCTGCTTTATCTCGGCTTCACGCTCGTCGACCTGCCGTATCGGGCGTGGGGCGCGGAAATCTCCGGGGACTATGACGAGCGGTCTCGCGTCACGGGCTGGCGCGAAGCGTTCGGGTATGGCGGCACGCTGATGGCCTTGATCATTCCTTTGCTCATGGCGATCGGTTACGACATGCCCGGTGCCGCGAATGCGCTCCTTGGTGTCGCCGCGATCGTGGTCGTGATGATGCCCGTGCTCACGGCGCCCGCCATCATCTGGGTACGAGAGGTGCCGGCGTTCGCGAAACCCGCGATTCCGATGGCGTGGCGCCGTGGCCTCAAGATCGTGTGGAGCAACGGGCCCTACCGGCGGCTCGTGATCAGCCTCCTGTTTCTGGTGGCCGCCGTCAGCATGACCGCGTCGCTGTCGTTCTTCTTCGTCGCCTCGGTCATGGGGGAGACCTTCGAGCGATATGCCATCTTCATCCTCGCCTACTACCTCTCGAGCAGTGCGGCGATCCCCATCTGGTTCGCAATCTCTCGCCGGATCGGTAAACACCGCACCGTCGTCGTCGGTGTCGCGTGGCTTTCGCTTTGGAGTGCATTCATTCCGCTGCTCGGCCCCGGCGACTACTGGCTGTTTTTCGCGGTGATGATGCTCAAGGGTTCTGCGGTGGGGGCACTCGTGTTCCTCCCGGCGTCGATGGCCGCAGACGTGGTGGATCTCGACACGCTGCGAACCGGCGAGCAGCGTACCGGCCTGTACTTCTCGCTGTGGGGCATGGTCAACAAGGGCGCGGT
>JBFKCZ010000501.1:0-2692 GCA_041620035.1 Pseudomonadales bacterium | reverse complement strand
TGACGAGGCCCCGCACCGCACTGGTGATTCTCAAGTTCGGTGCAAGGGGAATGGGTCCGGCACGCGCCGCCGCGGGGCGCGGCGACATGGTCACCGCCCTGCGTAGCTTCGGCACGGCAGTACTCGGTCGCGAATGGTACGAGAACCTTTCGGAAGCGCGCCTGGAGCAGATCCGCCGTAATTCCTTTCGCGCCGAGTTTCTCGGCTCAGGGCTCGCAAAGCTGAACGAAGCCGATGTCCGCGCGGTCACCGCGCCTACGTTGCTGATCGACGGCGCACACAGTCCGGCGCTCTTTCCGCACCTGAACGATCGACTCGCAGAGCTGCTGCCGAACAGCGAACGGTTCGAAGTACGGAACGCCTCGCACATGATGCAGGAGGACAACCCTTCCGCCTTCAACGATGCGGTGATTCGGTTCGTTGCGAGGCATTCCAGGTCGTGAGCGCGCCGAAGAAACCACTGCACCAAGCGGATGTTCCGGCGCAGACCTGGTACGAGAACACCGCTCGCGAGATTCGCGGCAAGGCGCTGTCCGACGTGGGTGGCCATGCCAAGATCGGCGTTGGCCTGCTCGAACTGCCGCCCGGTTCGAACACGAAGCCCGGCCACTGGCACTCGAAGGAAGAAGAACATCTCTATGCAGTTTCAGGCAGCGCTACGCTGCATCTCGGTGATCAGACGTTTCCGCTCGTCGCCGGCAGCTACGTGTGCTTCCCCGCCGGGCAGGCGGTGCCGCACTACATCGAGAACACCGGGTCCGACCCGTTCTGCTACCTCATGATCGGTGAGCGGATCGCCGACGACGAAGTGACCTATCCGCAGCAGTAGTTCTCACAGCGGCCACGTGAAGCGAACGTTGCCCTTCTCCAATCCATCCAGAACGATCGGAATCCCGCCGGACTTCATCATCCATTCCAACCGATGGTCGCGGTACTCGCGGCGGATCTGGCCTGATGCGAGTCGAGCGGCGGCGCCACTCATTACCTGTGCGGCCGCTTCGAACTCCTTGAACGTCGCGGCTACCGAAGGGCGCTCCCGGGCCCGCGCACGCCAGCGCGCGAGCGGCGAACCCTCCGGTGTGCCCAATCCATAGTGGAAGGAGCGGTTGAGAAACGGCGCGACGCAAACGTCCGCCCAACCAAACGTCTCGCCGTTGAACCAGGTCCGGCTGCCGAGCTTCGATGCGAGCCAACGTTGCACCTCCGCGGTCTGTCGCGCCGCATTCGCACGCATCGTGTCCGCCAGTTCCCCGGTTGCACGGCCGAACCAGAGAATCTCGCCAAGACCCCAGTTGATCGCCTCGTACACCGTGTCGCACACATCCTCGATCATGCGCGCCTCTGCTCGCATGGCGGGATCACGCGGGAGCAGTGAAGGCGTGGGGTAACGATCCTCGAGGTACTCGAGGATGATCGTCGAGTCGAACACGCGCGCTTCGCCGTCGATCAGCGTCGGCACCTCCAGGCGCGGGCTCGCCTCGGCGAAGCGTCCGCCAGCGTCTCCCGACCCGAGCCGGTCGGGCACCTCCACGTCGAATGACAATTCCTTTTCGCGCAGGGCGATCTTGACCTTCTGCGCATAGGACGAGAGGGGGTGTTCGTAGAGCAGCATCTGCGCCTTACCTCAAGGGAAACCGTCGTTGCATAGTACCGGTGCGAATTCAGCAGGCATCACGCTCGGAAACTCTACTCACTTCGCCCGGCCTTCCCGCCACGCTTGAATCAGGGTCTCGTAGGCCACGGTCTGCCCCTTTGGCTTTTCGTTGGCGAGCTTCGGTTTCGGCGCGCCCGGTGCCGCGAGCCACACCGCGGGATCCTGTTCGGGATTGAGCTTCGGCCCGCACTCGCCTTGGATGCCCACGCGCTCGAGGCGCTCGAGCACGCGATCCTGCTCGGCGGCGAGTTTGTCCATTGCGGCCTGCGGTGTCACTTCACCGGATACCGCGGCTGCGACATTCGGCCACCACAGCTGAGCGAGCTTCGGATAGTCCGGTACGTTGGTCCCGGTCGGTGTCCAGGCCACGCGGGCCGGGCTCGAATAGAACTCGACCAGGCCGCCGAGTTTCGGCGCCGCCTCACGCATCGCGGCGGAGTCGAGATCCGATTCGCGGATCGGCGTGAGCCCGACCAGCGTCTTCTTGAGCGACACGGTCTTCGACACCACGAACTGCGCATACAGCCAGGCCGCTTTGCGGCGTTCGAGCGGCGTGCTCTTGAGGAACGTCCAGGATCCCGCGTCCTGGTAGCCGAGCTTCATGCCGTCGGTCCAGTAGGGGCCGTGCGGCGACGGCGCCATGCGCCACTTGGGTGTGCCGTCCTCGTTCACGACGGCCAGCCCCGGCTTGATCATGTCGGCGGTGAAGGTCGTGTACCAGAAGATCTGTTGCGCGATGTGCCCCTGACTCGGCACAGGCCCCGCCTCCGAAAACGTCATGCCCGCCGCTTCGGGCGGCGCGAAGCGCTTCAGCCACTCGATGTACTTGGTGAGTGCGTAAACCGCTGCAGGACCATTGGCATCACCACCGCGTGAGACCGACGAGCCGGCGGGACGGCAGCCTTCGACGCGGATGCCCCACTCGTCGACGGGCTTGCCGTTCGGAATGCCCACGTCGCCCGCACCGGCCATCGACAACCACGCATCCGTGAAGCGCCAGCCGAGGGAAGGATCCTTCTTGCCGTAGTCCATGTGGCC
>JBFKCZ010000500.1:0-2694 GCA_041620035.1 Pseudomonadales bacterium | reverse complement strand
TCGTCGACGACGAGCCCGATGGACAACACCAGCGCGAGCAGCGTGATGAGGTTCACCGTGAATCCGAATGCGGCGAGCACGGTGAAGGCCGCGGTCAGCGAGATCGGGATCGTGATCGCGGGGATCAGCATGGCTCGGAAGCTGCCCAGGAACAGCAGGATGACGAGGCTTACGAGGCAGAGCGCGATGCCGAGCGTGCTGTACACCGCTTCGATCGCCTCGCGAATGAACAGCGACTCGTCGGAACTCGCGACCATCGTCATGCCCTGCGGCAGCGTGGCGACCACACGGGTGATCTCTTGCTTCACGGCTTCGAGGGTCTCGAGCGTGTTGGCCGTCGACTGCTTGATGATTCCGATTCCGACGGCGTTCTGGCCATTGGCGCGGAACACGGTGCGCAGCGTGCGTGGCCCCACCTCGACGCGAGCGACCTCACCGAGCCGGACGAGGTGACCGTCTTCGCCGCGAGTCACCACGAGCGCGCGAAAGTCGTCCGGTGTCTGGTAGCTGCGCGCGATGCGCACCTGAAACTCGAGCCGCTCGGATTCGAGTCGGCCGGCGGGCAGTTCGAGGTTTTCCCGCCGCAGCGCGTTCTCGATGTCATTGACCGTGAGATTGCGTGCGGCGAGGGCCATGCGATCGAGCCAAATGCGCATCGATGGTCGGCCGGACCCTGAAATGCGGGCCTCGGCTACACCGGAAATCGAGGCGAAACGATCGACGACGTAACGCTCGGCGAAGTCGGTCAGCTCCATGTTGCTGAGCCGATCGCTCGTGAGGTTGAGATACATCGAAGGGCGTGCATCGGAGTCGAGCTTGGCGACTTCCGGCGGATCGGCGCCGTCCGGCAGCGCGGTGACCACTCGCGCCACGCGGTCGCGCACGTCGTTGGCGGCTTCATCGATGTTGCGTGACAGATCGAACTCGATGGCGATCGAAGAGCGCTCGTCCTGGCTCGTCGAACGAATGCTCTTCATACCCTCGATGCCGCTCACCTGATTCTCGATGACCTGAGTGATGCGCGTTTCGACGACGTCGGCCGATGCGCCAGGGTAGGTGGTCTGTACCGAGACCACCGGCGGGTTGATGTTGGGGTATTCGCGCAGCGGCAGACCCTGGAAGGACAAGACGCCGAGCGCGAGGAACAGCAGGCTCAGTACCGTTGCAAAGACGGGTCGGCGCACCGAGATGTCGGACAACAGCATCTCAGGCTGCTCCCTGGTCGGACGCTGCCGTACGCACGGGAAGACCGTCGCGAAGTTTGATCATGCCTTCCACCACGACGCGATCGCCCGTTTCGAGCCCCGATGTGATTTCGACGAGTCCCGGCTCACGCTGCCCGGTCGCTACGGCGCGGCGCACGGCGCGGTCGTCCTCCACGAGATAGACGAACGCGTTGTCACCGATCTGCAACACTGCGCTCTCGCGCACGACGAGTCCGGTAGACGACTCCCGCTCCAGATTCACGGTCATGAGCATGCCGGGCCGCAACTTCCGGTCCCGATTCGCGATGTGCGCTCGTACCACGGCTGAGCGGGTGACCGGATCGATGCGCGAGTCGATGTTCTTCACCTCGCCTTCGAAGCGCTCCCCGGGAAAGGCCGGACTGTGGGCAACGACCACCAGTCCGCGCTTCAACGCGCCGAGATACACCTCCGGCACGGTGAAGTCGAGCTTGATGACGGAAACGTCGTCGATGGTGGTGATCGTGGTGCCCGGTGTAACGAGCGTGCCGGGGCTCACCTTGCGAAATCCCAGAACGCCCGCGAACGGCGCACGAATCAGGCGATCGTCGAGGCGAGCGACGATCGCCTCGTAGCGTGCCCGCGCCGCGTCGTGACGGGCGCGTGCTTCGTCGGCCTGGGAGATCGGCACGCTGCCCTGTTCCGCAAGACCCTGTATGCGTGTGTACTGACGCTTCGCGTCGTCGAAATTCGCCTTCGCTTCGGCAAGCAGCGCGGTCTGTTCCTCGTTGGTGAGTTCCACGAGCACCTGGTCGCGCTCTACGTAATCGCCGTCTTCGAAGTTGATGGTGCGAACGGTGTCGGTGAGCTTGGCCGTGAGCGTCACCGATTCGTTGGCTTTGGTCGTCCCGATGGCCTCGATGACGGATACGAACTCGTGGACACGTGCAGTCTCCACGGTCACGAGCACGGGTGCGCCGCCCGGCGCGGCGCCGCGTACGTGCGGCGCGCCGGCTGCATCGTCTTCGCTGTCGAGCCAGATGAACGCGGCGATGAGCACGACCATCGCACCGGCGAACGCGAGTGCGATACGGCTGCGTTTGGTGGTCTCAGTCATCCAGCTTCAGCACACGACGGGCGTTCTCACGCAGGAACTTCGGCCACACGTCGTCCTTGAAAGGTACGTTCGGCATGTCGGTCATGATGCGTTCGACAGACAGCCCCATGGGAAAATAGCCGGCATAGATGATGCGATCAGCGCCGCGCGAATTCGCGTAGTCGACGATCGCCTTCGGGTAGTACTTCGGCGCGAACGCGGATGTCGAGTAGTAGAGATTGGGCCACTTCAGCATGAGCTTCACAGCGAGATCTTCCCAGGGTTCGCAGCCGTGTCGCGTCACGAACGTGAGCTCCGGAAAGTCGTACATCACCTGGTCGATCAGTTCGACCTTCTGGGGCCACATCGGAAAGCGGGGCCCCGGGACGCCGGCGCACACGAAGATGGGGATGT
>JBFKCZ010000499.1:0-2710 GCA_041620035.1 Pseudomonadales bacterium | reverse complement strand
TGCGCAGCGCCGTGCGATGCAGATCGCTGATGATCGACTCGGGCGTGAGCAGATAGGCCGTACCGATCTGAACGCCTGCCGCGCCGAGCGCGAACGCGGCTGCAATACCCCGGCCATCGCCGATGCCGCCCGCGGCAACGACCGGCACATGCACCGCATCGACAACCTGCGGCAACAGCGCAAACGTCCCGGGCTGTCTCGCAACGTCTTCCGACAGAAACATGCCGCGATGGCCGCCCGCTTCGGCTCCCTGCGCGATGATCGCGTCGCAGCCTCGTGCTTCGAGCCAGATCGCTTCCGCGACCGTGGTTGCACTTGCCAGCACTTTGCATCCGGCCCGCTTGACGCGCTCCACCAGGTCGGCGCTCGGCAGGCCGAAGTGAAAGCTCACCACCTCCGGCCGATGCGCCTCTACCAGTTCGCACGCGGCGGCATCGAACGGCGCGCGACCCGGCCCCGTCGCCGCGCCCGGCTGCTCGAGCCCCAGTTCGCCGTAATAGCGCGCGAGCCGTGCTTCCCAGCGGCGCTGCCGATCCGCGTCGGGCTGCGCCGGTACGTGACAGAAGAAGTTGAGATTGACCGGCTTGCGGGTTGCTCGGCGCGTCGTCTCCAGATCACGGCGAATGCCGTCTGTATTCAACATCGCACACGGCAACGATCCGAGGCCGCCCGCTTCGGCAACCGCAATCGCCATTGCCGCGCCGTTCGCACCGGCCATCGGTGCCTGAATGATCGGAAGTTCGGTGCCGAGCAACTTCACGAGCCGGTCGTCGGGCCACATCTGACGATCCTCCTGCGCAATCGCCGAAGAGGATACGCCATCGCCGAAGTGCTAATCGGGGCGCGACAGCTGGCCGCGGAATTTGCTACGTTCCCGAGGGACTATTCACGCGACGAACCATGATTGGCGGAGTCGAACGCGCGTTCGCGGCGATCGCTTTCACGCTGACCGTGGGCGCCTGCGGTGGTGGTGGCGGCTCTGCGGCTCCGGCGCCGCCACCTCCCCCACCCGCACCGCAATTCGGCGTCGGTCCTGCCCAATGCGTGAATGGCAGCGCCGACGGTTTCCCCTGCAACGCGGTTCACCTGCGCAAGCACGTCACGCTGGCCGCGATGGGCGGCAACGCCGGTAACGACATCTGGGGATGGACCGATCCGCAGGGCGGCATCGAGTACGCGATCGTCGGGCTCGACAACGGAGTGGCCTTCGTGCGCCTCGACGATCCCAGCAATCCGGTCGTGCTCGGTCGCATGAACACCGCAACGACGAGTTCGACCTGGCGCGACATCAAAGTCGCGCAGAATCACGCGTTCGTGGTCGCCGACAACGTCGGCAGCCACGGCATGCAGGTGTTCGATCTCACGCGATTGCGTGGCGTGGCCGGCAATCAGGTCTTTCAGGCGGATATCCGTTACACCGACTTCGGCAGCGCGCACAACATCGCCATCAACGAACAGAGCAATTTCGCGTATGCGGTGGGCTCGGACACCTGCGCGGGCGGCCTGCATATGATCGACATCGGCATGCCGCAGAATCCGCTGTTCGCCGGCTGCCACGCGTCGGATGGCGACACCCACGATGCGCAATGCGTGGACTACGCCGGGCCAGACGTCGCGCACGCAGGGTCGGAGATCTGCTTCAACTCGAACGAGGATCACCTGGCGATCGTCGACGTGACGGACAAGTCATCGCCGCTGCGCCTGTCGCGGGCTGTCTATCCGAACCTCGGATTCGTGCATCAGGCCTGGTTGACGGAGGACCAGCGCTTTCTGTTCGTGGGGGATGAGCTCGACGAGAGCCGATTTGGTCTTTCGACCCGGACGCTGGTCTTCGACGTCAGCGACCTCGATGCACCCGCGTTCTTGTACGCACATCTCGCGGCCACACCATCGGTCGATCACAACCTGTACGTGCGTGGCAACCGGCTCTATCAGGCGAACTACACATCCGGACTGCGCGTGCTGTCGTTCGGGAATCTCGCGACCGATACACTCGCCGAAGTGGGATTTTTCGATACGAGGCCGGAAAACAACGCGGTCTCGTTCAACGGCGCGTGGAGTGTGTATCCCTTCTTTCCGAGTGGAATCGTCGTGGTCAGCGACGTGCAACGGGGACTCTTCGTCCTCTCGATGTAGCTCTCGATGTAGCTGTGAATGCAGCTCCGCCTAGCGGAACCGCGGCGGGCGCGGACTCATCACTCGGGGGGCAGGGGCGTTTCGGCGTCGCTCGTTTCGTCCGCGGTGCCATCCCCGCCGACCTTCTTTTGCCGGCGGCGCTCACGCTTCTCTTCGGCTTTGCGCCGCTTCTCGATTTCCCGCTGCCGTTTCGCGAAGGTGTGTTGATTCTTGGCCATTGGGATCTCCCGACGCTACTTCGCGCCCCAGTCAACGAGCTTCAGCATCACGGCTCCGCCCGGATTCGCGGACAGAACCGGACTCGAAGTGGTCGCTGAAGAGAAGAACGGCGCGGGACCTGAAGTGCCGCGCCGTTCTATCGATCAGTAGCCTCGACCGCCACCGCCGTCACGACGACCACCGCCGCCACCGCCGTAGCCGCCACCGCCGCCGCTGCGACCACCACCGCCACCGCCGTAGCCGCCACCGCCGCCGCCGCTGCGACCACCACCGCCGCCACCGTAGCCGCCACGGCCACCGCCGCCACCAGCCCCACGGGGTCGATCTTCCCGGGGTCGCGCTTCGTTGACCGTCA
>JBFKCZ010000498.1:0-2728 GCA_041620035.1 Pseudomonadales bacterium | reverse complement strand
CGGCGCATCCAGATAGCCACCGGCGAGCAATCGCCGCGATTGCTCGTATTCGAGCACCACACTGGGCAGCGCATGGGTACCGTAGGCACGAGCTTCCCGCATGCCGAGCGCGGCGCGCTCGCGGATCCGCGGTTCGCGCGCGAGTTCGACTACCGCGTCCGGATCGAGCCCGCAGTCGGCCATGGCGGTGCGATGGACGAGCGGCGCCGTCACGTCGAGCGCCCTCGCGAAGAACGCGTGCTGCATGGCGCGCAGAAGCGCGAACGGTGGCGCGCCGATGAGTTCGCGCGCAGCCTCGAGCAGGTGACACAGGTACACCGAGTTGTACACGAAGGGAGCCGCGGCAGGTTCCGCTGCCAGGTCTTGGCCGGTGACCACGGCTACTTCCGCCCACAACCGCGCGAGTTGCCGCCGTCCGTAGCGACCAACGGGTTGTGTGCTGTCGACGTTGATGCCACCGAAAAGCAGATCGAACTCGACCTCGGGCAGCGCAGCGCGGGCAGCGTCTACCGCCTCCGCCATACCCCAGCACCAACTGCACATCGGGTCGGTGACGATCAGCAGGGTCGCACGCTTCATGCCGCGAAGACGATGCGTCCCTTACCCGCGTCCAGTGCGGTGGAAACGCTGCCAACTATCATCGCCTGACACCCAACCGCCCTCAGGTCGCGCAGACAGGCTTGGCTCTGCGCGGGTGGGACCGCTGCAAGCAGTCCGCCGGAGGTCTGCGGATCGGTCAGGAGGCGCACCCTCGGATCCGTCGGAGAGCAGCCGATGATCTCGAAGTCCGCCGCCGCGAGTGCGTTGCTCGGCGCAAGCGTACTCTCGACCCCGCGAGCCAAGAGATCGAGGGCACCAGGTAGCGCCGGCACAGCCGTGCCATCGACCTGGGCGCCGGTGCCGGATGCCCTCAGCATCTCCGATAGATGGCCGAGCAAGCCGAAACCCGTGACATCCGTGGACGCGCGCACGCCGTACTGCGCGAAAACCTTCGATGCCCGCCCGTTGGAACAGTCCATCGATGCAATTGCAGCCTCCACATCGCGACTCAAGGCGAGGCCGCGCATCTGCCCCGCAAGTACGACGCCCGTGCCGAGTGCTTTCGTCAGAATGAGCACGTCACCGTCCGACAGGTCACGCTTGCTCCACGGTGTCTCCGGCGCATCGCCGATTACCGCGAACGACACGGCGAGTTCGGTTCCTTCGCTCGAATGTCCGCCAGCGAGCGCAACACCTTCCACACGCAGCACATCGCAGGCGCCGCTCATCACCTGAAACAGTTCGTCTTCCATGAGTTCATCACCCATCAGAGGCACCGTGACGAGCGCCAGCGCCGCCGTGGGAGACCCTCCCATGGCGAAGACATCGCTGAGCGCGTGGTGCGCCGCAATGCGGCCCAGACGATAGGGATCGTCGATCATCGCGCGAAAGCCGTCGACCGTCGCAGCGATCGATGCTCGCGTGTCCAAGATCGCAGCGTCGTCGCCGATGCCTGATTTGAGTTCGGGCCGCAGCGGCACATCCAGCCGCTGCAACACCCGCGTCAGCAGATCCGCAGCAAGCTTCGAGCCACAGCCACCGCAGCGCATCGCCTCGGAGGTCGCTTGCAGCGGGTCGGTATCCAGCGTCATGGCCCCGCCCGAGTCGGCCATATCGAATCGCGCCATGAAGCGCTCGTCGATTCGTTTTTTCAGGCGCCAAACCCATGCACCATGGGCATGCAGCAATCCCCTCGAAGCCGTGGCGCGGCCATCTCCTTCCGAGATGATCGCCAGCGCGCCACGCTGAGCGCGGAACCGCCGCATCGGTCTGCCCATCAAGTGACGACGAAGATTTTCCGTCAGGTAAGGACCTTCGCGCACGGCGTACACACCCGATTTGGGACGGGCCTGGCCGTCGAGCGCGGCCACATCGCCGGCGACGAACACCTCTTCGTGTGACACGCTGCGCAGGTACTTGTCGACTCGAATGAATCCGCGGTCATCCGTCGCCAGACCGCTGGCGCGCGGCCATGCTGGCGCCTCGACGCCAGTGACCAGCAGCACCCGATCTGCACCGACCCGGGCCCCCGACTCGGCGACCAGGTTGGAATCGATGAACGACTGCGCCATGAAGTCGCAATGAACGTCGACGCCGCGCTCCGCGAGGCGCGCACGCAGGTGACGTCGAACCGCGGGTGTATGGTCTTCGAGAATGTCGCGACCCGCTGTGACCAGTGTGACCCGACAATCGAGGCGCTTCGCGGCGAGCCGATGGGAGACGGCGAGGGTCAGCTCGACGCCGCCGGCGCCGCCGCCTATCAGGGCGAGTCGCGGGGAATCACCCAGCTGCCCGCTTTCGAGTTCGGCCAACAGCGCGTACCAGGCGGGCAGGAAACGGCTGATAGGCTTTACGGGAACGACACCATGCGCCGACGCGATCCGACCCACATCGGGCGCACCGCCCGAATTGATCGATAGCACGTCGTACCGGAGGTCGGGTCGTCCGTGGCAATGGATACGTCGAGTGTCGAGCGAGAGACCCGTCACCTCCGCGGGTATGAGCCGCGCGCCAGCCCGCTGAGCAAGCGGGCCGAGATCGATGTGCGCGTCGTCGAATGCGTAGTGACCCGCAACCAGCCCCGGCAACATACCCGAGTACGGGGTATGCAGTTCGCGCGAAACGACGGTGACGCGGACGCCCTCCAGCGGCTCCATCGCCAGCGCCCGCAACACCTGGACGTGGCTGT
>JBFKCZ010000497.1:0-2731 GCA_041620035.1 Pseudomonadales bacterium | reverse complement strand
GCGTCCTGCGGTACTGGATGTCTCGACGCGCACGTCGGCAAAGTCGGCGCCGTCGTGGTGCAGGCGCGCGATCCGAATCAGGCCCTCCCAGTCGACGGCTCGGATCGCGCCAAGCGGCAGAATCGGTGCGTCGAGATCGACGGCTGCGGCGGTTGTCACTGCGGGTGCCGCGAACAGGACGGCGGCTGCCGCTGCGCCTCCGAGTGTTACCGTGTGCGGCGTGGGAATGGTGAGCGATTCGATGCTCGCATCGAACGTCGCTGAAAGTCGTTCGTTCGGGATGTCGTAGCGCGCGCTGAATGTGGTCGAGAACGGCAAGGTTGGTTGCGCCAGCGAACCGGTGAGTTCGCCGTCGGCGATCTGCACGGCGTCGTGTGTCGCGGTGACGTCCGCGCGCAGATCGAGTACGGCACGCTGTGTCTCCGTCGCGTAGGCGACCTTGGCGCGGATCGGCGAGGTGCGTCCGGGCGACACGTCGGCAACGATTATCTCCTCGATGTCGAGGGAGGAACGGTCGCCGTCGAGGTCGTAGTCGATGCGCGAGTCGCGAAGGGTCACCACCGCGACTTCCCAGGTTCGCGTTGCATCCGGTGGCGCCGCGGCAATCGGCAGGGGAATCGATTTCGTTTCAGCGCTTCCGGGCGGCAGCCAGTTCGCACGGCCATCCGTGGCGGTCAGGTTTGCATGCAGGCCTGTGATCGCAATGCCCTTCACCTTCAGGCGCTTCTCGCCGGTGATGAGCGGCCAGAGATCGGCATCCAGCTCGAGGGCGTCGACGGCAACGAGGGGCGCGCCGCCGGTTGCTTCCCAATCGGCAGTGAGATCACGGGCGACCAGGCGCACCGGTGGCCACAAGCGCCACGACAGATCGCCGCGCAACTCGACCTCGAGTCCGGATTCGCGTTTGATCAGCGCAGCGATGTCGGCCTTGAAGCGGTTCGGGTCAGCGAGCAGCCAGTAGATCGCGCCGAGGGCGACGCCGATGAGAACGAGTAGAACAAGGAGAAACCTGCGCATGCCGCGCAGTATACGGGAGCCCGAAATCGTCTAGGTTGCGCGGCTCAGATGCGACGCGGTCGCACGTCGGCCGGGTTCGAACTCTCGCGGAAGCGACGGAACACGTTGTCGAAATGCAGCCAGCGCGGCCAGCCGACGCGTAACTCCGATTGCCGTTCGCAGGAGCGCACGTAGCGGTCGAGCCCTGCGCTGGCTTCACGAAAGTTGATGTAGGGGCCCATGCTGGTGTCGCCGCGGACGCGGAAGTACCAGCCGTCGTCTCGTTTGAAAATGCGCTCCGATGACATGGCTGAAGCGGTCCTCTTGAGTGTCATTATTCCAGCACGCGCCCTTCGGGCGGTTGTGCCCTCGTTGTAAGCAAGGCTACGCTACCTGGTGAATGTGATATTTACGTGACGTTACGTATGACGGGCGGTATTGGCAGCTGGCAGCCGGACAATCACGCGGCGGAGATCGATCGCGCGACCCTTGCACGCCTCGTGCGGTGTGCCGAAGTGCTCGACCATCCCACACTGGGTCTATCGGAAGACGAGGTGACGAACCTCGCCTCACTCATGCGGAAGGATCGTTCGAACTGGGATATCGCGCAGGCCCTGGACGATGACACGCTCGTGGCGCTCATCCGGTTCTTCACCGTCGCCGAAGGCAAGCTGCCCAATTGGGAGGCGGGCGATCGCTCCCCCGTCATTGCGCTGGCCGCGATCCTGCGCGGCCGCAAACGCTATCCGAAAGAGCTCACCGCCTGGATCAAGGCACACACCAACAATCGTTTTCTGCCGTGGGGCAGCGTGTTAGATCGGCTGTAGCGGCTGTTATACTTCGCGCGCTCGCTCAAGGAACCCGTCATGGCGGCAGCCCGCCCGAAGAAACAGCCCCGCTCGAAAAACAAGCCCGGCCCGAAGAAAAAAGCGGCGTCGAAATCGAAAGCAGCGAAGTCGACGGGCTCGAATCGGATCGCGGCCGTCGCGCGTGACACGCTCGAAACCCGCATTCGCGTCGAAGTCGACATCGACGGTTCGGGTCGATCGAAGCTCGCCTGCGGCATCCCGTTTCTCGACCACATGCTCGATCAGGTCGCGCGGCACGGCATGATGGATCTGACGGTACGCGCCGACGGCGATCTCGAGATCGATGCCCACCACACCGTCGAAGATATCGGCATCACGTTGGGCCAGGCACTGGCCAAAGCGGTCGGCGACAAGCGTGGCATCGTGCGCTACGGACATGCCTACGTGCCGCTCGACGAGGCGCTGTCGCGGGTGGTGGTGGATTTCTCCGGTCGACCCGGGCTCGAGTTCCACGTTGCGTTCGCCCGGGCGCGGGTCGGCGAGTTCGACGTCGATCTGGTCCACGAGTTCTTCCAGGGTTTCGTCAACCATGCCAATGTGACGCTGCACGTGGAGAACCTGCGCGGCACCAACGCACATCATCAGTGCGAAACCCTCTTCAAGGCTTTTGGCCGTGCGCTGCGCATGGCGCTGGCACTCGATCCGCGCGCGGTAGGCGTGACGCCGTCGACGAAGGGGGTGTTGTGAGGGTGTGTGGGAGCGCCCTTGGGCGCGAACTGGTACATGTCCAGCAATCAGCTGTTCGCGGGCAAGCCCGCTCCCACGAGCTTCGGTCGAGCACATCTAATCGCGGGCAAGCGCCCCGCCGTCACCGATGCTGCTGATCCCCGCCATTGACCTGAAGGACGGCCGCTGTGTGCGCCTGC
>JBFKCZ010000496.1:0-2731 GCA_041620035.1 Pseudomonadales bacterium | reverse complement strand
GGCCGCGACCCACACCGCCGCCGTCCTCTCTACGAACGATGCGACGCGGATCCAGGCACTCAAGGACTTCGGTGACGCGTTCGGGCTCGCCTATCAGCTTGTCGAAGACTGGCTGGACTACGCGGGCGACCCGAAGCAGATGGGAAAGAACACCGGCGACGACTTTGCCGAGGGCAAGTTGACCCTGCCGCTCATCTACGCACTGAAACACGTCAACGGCGCTGGTGCGTCGCGCCTGCGGGATGCCATCGGTGCGCGATCGAATGCCGACCTCACCGACGTGGTTGCGCTCATCGACCAGTCCGGCGCACTCGACTACACCAAGCGTCGCGCGGCAGAGCAGGCCGACCGTGCGGCTTCACTGACGCAACACCTGGCGCCCTCCGACTATCGCGACGCGATGGTCAGCCTGTGCGAGATCTGCGTGCGGCGGCTTGGCTGACCGTCGGGCTGGGAACGATCCCGCTTCTCGAGATGAGTTCATCCACCCTGTTGGATTGAGACCGCCTGGCCATTAGAATACGCGGCCTTCGCGCGGCCACCTCGCACGCCGCGCGCATCGGAGTGTAGCTCAGCTTGGTAGAGCACCACGTTCGGGACGTGGGGGCCGAAGGTTCAAATCCTTTCACTCCGACCAATTCCTCCCTCCCGCCTCTGGCGCGGCGACGATCGAGCTAGGACTGCACGACGGGCGCCACGTCGACGCTCACTTTCACGCGGTGTGCACCACCACCGACGATGACGCCGGTGGTCGGGCTGACGTCGCCGTAGTCGCGCCCCCAGGCGAGCGCAATGTGCTCGTCCGTCGGGCGCAGATTGTTGGTGGGGTCGACGTCGATCCATCCGAAGCCCGGGCAGTACACGGAGAGCCAGGCATGCGACGCATCCGCGCCGACGAGCCGCTCCTTGCCCTCGGGCGGCCGCGTCAGGAGATAGCCGCTGACGTAGCGCGCAGCGAGACCCAGACTCCGAAAGCAGGCGATCTGCAGATGCGCAAAGTCCTGACACACGCCCCGCCGTTGTTCCAGGACTTCGGACACAGGCGTCCATACATCGGTCACACCGCCCTCGTAGGCGAACTCCGTGTGGATCCGCGCCGTGAGCTCCATGACGGCCGGCAACAGCGCCGCGCCCGGCGGGAATGTGGCACGCGCGTACTCGAAAATCGCAGTATCGAGGCCGACGTAAGGCGAGGCAAAGCAGAACTGACTGGCCTCGATCGCCTCGGTCGTACGCGGCGCCCTCAGCGTTGCCGCAACGTCCTCCCAACGCGGACCGAGATCGAGAAACGAATCATCGGACCGTTCCACCTCGATTCTCGAACTCGCGTGGATCGTCAACTTGGCATGAGGTTCCTGCACGGTTACGTACGTCACTTCGTTCGCGAAATAATCGCGTCTGCGTGTGCGGATCGCCGGAGCCGGCTCGACGATGATCGTGGAGCGCTCCACGCGCTGACGGACGTGCGGCCGCGGCGTCAGTCGGAGCAGCTGGTGCGAGACACTGACGGGCTGCGCGTATTCGAACGTGGTGATGTGGTTGACGTCGTAGATCATTGTCGTGGTTCGAGGTTTCCACTCCCGGAAACGCGATGCTCGTGGGCGTGGCTGAAGTACGTGAGCGTGATGACTTCCGAGAGTTCGTTGGCGCTCTGTTCGACGCGATCGAGCAACCGAGCCAGATGCGATCTTCGACCCGCCTTGGTCTTCACGGTGGCCAGCTTCTGCACGTCGGCCAGCTGCAACTCCGAGCGAACCGCAATCACGAGGCGTTGCGACCCACTCAGGAGTCCGCCTTTCTGCTCCAGCG
Organism: Pseudomonadales bacterium; assembly: GCA_041620035.1. Lineage (GTDB taxonomy): Bacteria > Pseudomonadota > Gammaproteobacteria > Pseudomonadales > Azotimanducaceae > SZUA-521. The sequence continues at coordinate 922 of JBFKCZ010000496.1, read as the reverse complement.
GCATCACGTCCAGGTGTTCTTCGATCTCGTCGAATTGAAACGCGAGCGAGCGCGGGTTGCTGTCGTCGGTGAGCATGAGGTCGAGCACCGCCGGCAGCCGCGGGGTTGTCTTGTAGCGCGAACGGTAGGTCATGGCGCTGTCGCCGAGTTCGAGCAGAAGATGCAGCACACCACTGTCGTCGGGCGATCCGGTCACCGCAATGTCGCGAATCAACCGCGCGTAATAGCGCGACCGCTCGATGCGCCTCCCGAGATCGAGCAACCGCCACCCGTAGCCACGGGTCATGTTCTCCTGAATCATGCCGTTGACCGCCGACAGGTTTTCGATCATCGCGTTGAGCATCCGGATCGCTTCACCGATGCTGCGCGCGCCGAGTTGCCGGCTCGGCGTATCGGCCAGTTGCTCGAGAATGCGCCAGGTGTCGGTGGACAGCCGCTCACGGACGCACTCCGCGGTGCGCCGCACATTGCCCAACACCACAGCCAGACTGTCTGGCGTGTCGGGATCGAACAGCACACTCGACAGCTCCTGCTCCACCGCCTTGGCACCACCCGCCGCTGCACGACGGGCGCGCCGCGCGCTGATACGCTCCTGCGACACGAGCAGTTCGATGAGGTGCTCGAGCGCGACTTCATCGCTCACCGCGCCACCTTCGCCGGCCAATCGCAGCATGAGGCTGCGGATCATGCGCACCGCACCCTCCGCACGCTCGAGATAGCGGCCCAGCCAGAACAGGTCGTCGCCCGTGCGGCTGGGCAGATCGCGGTCGCTGCGCTTCAGCGCCGGCGAATTGAGCGAGAGATTCAGCATGCTGAACGTGTCGATGGATCCCTCCGCGGGAATCCACACGTCCTTGCCGAAGTCGCCGCGCGGCGAAGCATCGGAGGCTGCCGGTGTGGAGAGCGCGAGACCGCCCGGCAT
>JBFKCZ010000495.1:0-2734 GCA_041620035.1 Pseudomonadales bacterium | reverse complement strand
CATGACCTGGATGCCCTTCACGGTCGGGTAGATCGAGAGCGTCTCGGACATCTTCTTGATGACGAGCCCCCAGGCGAAATTGAACATGCTGCCCGACGTGTCGATGACGAAGATGATGTACTCACTGTCCACGGGGATCCCACCGATCGTGTTGTCGGTGCGGGTGAAACTGGTACCCAGCAACCGCTCCATTTCTTCCGTCAACGACTGCTTTGCGGTGGTCAGTTTGGACTCGACCGTCGCCTGTTCAGCCGCTTTACTCTGGGTCGTGTCGTAGCGCGCGAGCACGGTGGTGAGCTGCCGGTTCAGTTGAGCCACGGTCTCGAGCGCCAGGTCGAGTTCCTTCTGCTTCTGCGTGAGTTCGCGCGTCAGGGTCGTGGTTTGACCGCGGATCTCGTAGACGGATTCCTCCCGCGCCGCAACGAAACCATCGAGGCGCGCGGTCGATTTCTCGAGAATGACCGGCTCCGCGGTCTTCGTGATCATGAGCAGCAGGATCACGGCGCCGAACCCACAGCAGATGACGTCGAGAAACGACATCGAGATCTCTTCGATCGGGCGACGCGCGCTGACGCTCACGGCCAGTCCTTCGATGGGGCGAGGAACGACCCCTTGCTCACGTGCGCCAGGCCCCAGTAGGAACCGGCCGCCATGGGATCGCCTTCCATGGGAAACAGGATGACGTTGATGGGCACTCTGAGATTCAGGTCTTTGACCGCATCGTTGAAGAAGCCGAGCCGTTCGCGTCCGCTCACGCGCGATGACCGCGGGGCGCGTGAGCCCATCGTCGGCAGGCCGTCGACGATCAGCACGACGTTGTCGGGTGCCGGACGCATGGCGTCGATCGCGGCGAAGATCGCGTGCAGGCTGGTGCCTTTTTCCGGCACCACCTTCTTCAGTGAATCGATCGCAGCGTCGAGGTCCGGACGGGAGTTGGCATCGAGCCAGCGGCCCGCGCTGCCTTCCACCAGCGGCGTAGCGGTCTCCGAGAAACCGAACAGCTGAAATTCGCTGGTGAGCGGCAGTTGGGCTGCGAGCCACTCGACGGTGGCCACGGCGCGCCGCCACTTCGGCGCGCTGAGCTTACGTGCCTCGTCCATGTTCCTTCGGCGGAGCACGTTGACGATGCTGTCGTCCAGCATGCTGGCGGAGGTATCGATCCCGATGAAGATGCGGTCGCCACCGAGCATCAGTCCCGTCAGATACTGGCGATCGCCCTCGCCGACGAATTTTCGTGCCCTATCGCCTTCGTCTTCCGCGGTCGTGGATTTCAGTCGCTCCACGTCTTCGGTCCGCGACTCGACGTCGCTCTTGAGTCGATTCACGTGCTCGAGCTTGGCAAGGGTGTCGGCTTCGAGCTTGGTCAACTCGTTGCGGCGCTCGTCGAGTGATCGGGTCAACGCCAAGCGGCGCCGGGTGGCCTCGTCCAGGCGCCGTTCGACCGACGTCAGCGTCTGCCGAACATCCGCAAGATTCACTTCACCGGTGGTGACTTCGTAGTCGAGTCTACGCAACTCTGCATAGACGTCCTGTTGCCGCGTGCGCAGTTCCACTTCCGTTGCGTGGTTGATGATCAGGTAGATGAGGACGACCGCGCCGAACCCACACGACATGATGTCGAGGAAGGACAACGAGAAGACGTTGAATCCGCGCTTACGCGCCATTGACGACCTCGATCAAGCCGAAGCGGGCTCCTGCTACTTCGATGGCCGATCCGCACTTCAGTTCAGCGCCGTCGCGGGCCGGTGTGCCGTCCAGTGCCAGGGCCGTCCCGGCGGCGACACTCAATCGGATGCCGCCCCCGGCTCTGGAGATCGCCACCGCACCATCCGGAAATTCGGTCGGCAGGTTGGGGAAGACGTTTCTCGTCAGCGTGATGCCCGCGCCGATCGCCACCGCGCGGTGCTCGAAAACCACGTGCGTCGGCAAAGCGCTTGGGCGGGCCGGATCGCGTCGTACGCCCATCGATGGCAGGCGCGTGACAAATCGAACCCCATCGCCACTGGATCGAATGACATCGGTGTGTCTGACCACCCCGGAGAAGAGTGCATCGGCGTCGCACACGGTCACCGAATCGGTATACGAACGCAGCACCGAGACCAGCCCCGGCAGCGCCGCGGCACGGTGAGACAACAGCACTGGCGCGCCCTCGATCACCTTTTCCGCCAGGCGGTAGCGGGCGGCCGACTTCTCCGTGAGGCTGGTCGCCGACAGATCCACGCGCCGGTGGACTGCGCCGTTGTGCACTTCCACGGCGATCTCGGTTGCGCGCGCGCCATCGGCGAGCCAGTCGAAGACCTGGTTGTAGACCTGTTGTTCTGTCACTGCATTGGCCAGCGGGTCGAAGCGTGTCTCGCGGACGAACCGATCGGCGATCACATTCACCCACGCATCCAGAAGCGTGGATAAGGACAGTTCCGCCACATCCTGCCAGCCGATCCGCCGCAGCTCCGTGCCGCTTTCGACCTGGGTCACTGCCATGCGATGCAGCGACACGTCGATGTAGCGGAATTGTGGGGGCACGGGTACGGCGGATGCCGTCGCTATCGCGGAATCCACCAAGCCGGTGACCTTGATGCCGATCTGCTCTGCGATCCCGAGCAGCAGACCGAGCTGGTCGGGTGTAGTCGTGGCCGGTGCGGCCACGATGAGTTCGTCGTCGGCCGAGATTTTCGCGGTGCCGGCGAGCGTCTTCAGATGTCGATAGACGAGATCCGCGTAGTTCGCGACGTTG
>JBFKCZ010000494.1:0-2739 GCA_041620035.1 Pseudomonadales bacterium | reverse complement strand
GAGTCACGTCCCGACATCCGGCGCGCGGCAGGCATCCAGGCGCAGATCCTGGACATGGTGTTCTATCGCAACAAAGGCGCCTACCTCGTGGGCAAGCTGATCGCGGGAGACCGCTTCTGGCCCGTCGTCCTGCCGATACTGAACGACAACGGTTCGCTCTACGTGGATACGCTCATCAACGACGAGGACGAGCTGAGCGTGGTGTTCAGCTTCACGCGTTCGTACTTCATGGTGCACACGCCCTACCCCAGCGCGTTGGTCGCCTATCTCCACGAACTCCTGCCGAGCAAGAAGCGCTCCGAGTTGTACGCCTCGATCGGCATGCACAAGCACGGCAAGACCGAGTTCTATCGTGGCTTTCTGGCGCATCTCGCCCGCAGCAAGGACGAGTTCGTCGTCGCCGCCGGCATCAAGGGTATGGTAATGACGGTGTTCACGCTGCCGTCCTACCAGACGGTGTTCAAGATCATCAAAGACGAGTTTCCGCCGCAGAAGAACATCACGCGGGAGGAAGTGAAGGAAAAGTACTACACGGTGAAGACTCACGATCGCGTCGGCCGCATGGCCGATACGCAGGAGTTCGATCACTTCGCGTTTCCGCGCGCGCGTTTCTCCAACGAGCTGATCGACGAGTTGCTGCGGGTTGCGGCGAGTTCGGTGACGCTCACCCACGATCTGGTGATCATCAGCCATCTCTACACCGAGCGCCTGATGACACCGCTCAACATCTTCATCGAGACGGCGAGCGAAGCGGAGCTTCGAGAAGTCCTGGACGAATACGGCAACGCCATCAAACAGCTCGCCGGCGCCAACATCTTTCCAGGTGACATGCTGCTCAAGAACTTCGGCGTGACGCGGCATGGCCGCGTCGTCTTCTACGACTACGACGAGATCTGCTACCTCACCGACGTGGTGTTCCGTGCGATACCGCAGGCCCGCACGCCAGAGGACGAACTGGCCGGCGAATCCTGGTACAGCGTCGGTCCCCACGACGTGTTCCCGGAGGAGTTTCGCCGCTTTCTGTTCGCCAAGCCGGCCATCAAGCAGATCTTCACGTCGATGCATGGCGAACTGTTCGACCCCAAGTACTGGCAGGGTCTGCAGAACGACATCCGCCGCGGCCGCGTCACCGATGTATTTCCCTACCGCCGCAAGAAGCGCTTCGTGCGCCAGCCCGCGAGCGCCGCATGAGCCGGCCCCGGCGTCGCACGTTCTAGCCTGCGTTGCGGATCAATCGCTGGTAGAAGCGCACGGCGTCGGCGTAGTCGGCGATCGATATACGCTCGTTGGTGCCGTGGATGCGCGCCAGGAGATGGGAATCACCGCGGAAGAAGTTGAAACGGTAGACGTCGTCCGCCAAGTCCACGAAGTGGCTCGAATCCGTGGCGGCCGGCAGCAGAAACGGCGAAACCACGATCTCGGCGCCTGCGACTTCGTGGATGGAGCGCGCAATGATTCCGAACCCTGCCGCATCGACGCTCGCGACCGGCGAAGGATCGGAACCGGTGAGCAACTCGATGCCGACATCGGGATCGTCGATGATCGCGCGATCACGCTCGACGACGCTCTGCGCCGTCTCACCGGGCATCACGCGATGATTGATCACGGCACGGGCATCGATGGGCAGGACATTGTCCTTCGTGCCGCCCGCTATGATGGTCGCGGCCGTGGTGGTTCGAATCGCTGCCGAAAGCTGCGGCTCGTCGTCGAGCACCGGCTCGAACAACCACAGGTTTGCCGCCACGATGCGCAGGGGAAACGACATCACCGGCGCCAGGTACTCCGTGAGCTGACGCTCGAGCACGGCCCGATTCGCAGGAAACGGATTCTCCTCCAGGCGCGAAACCGCCCGCGCGACTACACCGATTGCGGTACGGCGCGGTGGCGTCGAAGCATGGCCGCCAGTGCCGCGCGCGGTCAGTTCCACGCTCACATAGCCCTTCTCCGCTACACCCACGAGCGCGACCGGTACTTCGACACCGGGAAACAGGCCCTCGCCGATCACTCCGCCTTCGTCCACCACGAACTCGAATCGAACGCCGCGCGCTTCGAAGAGCGCCGCGACCGCCGCTGCACCGGCGCGTCCGCCGACTTCTTCGTCGTGACCGAACAACAGATAGATGGTGCGCGGCGGTTCATACCCTTCTGCAAGCAAGGCCTCGACCGCTTCGAGTAATCCGAGCACGCCGACCTTATCGTCGAGGGCACCCCGTCCCCAGACGAATCCGTCGGCGACCGCGCCCGAGAACGCACCGTGCGCCCAGTCCGACTCCGTGCCCGGAATCACTGGCACCACGTCCTGGTGCGCCATGAGCAATACCGGCGCACGTGCATCGTCGGTGCCCGGCCACCGGTACAGCAATGTGAAGCCGCCCACGATCTCGCGTTCGAGATGCTCGTGCACCAGCGGAAAACTCGACTCCAGGTACGCGCGCAACGCTTCGAACTCGCTGGCCTGAAACTGCGCGGGGTCGTGATACGACACCGTTTTGAATCGCAGCGCCGCCGCGAGTCTCGCCGCGACCGCCTCCGCGTCGACCTCGACTCGCACGGGCTCGACCTCGCTGCCGCTTCGCTCGGTCGGCAATGCCACGGCACGGGCGATCAAGACCGCACACAAGGCGACGATTACCAGTACCGCCACGATCAACAGCCACTTGAGGGTCTTCATCCCAATCCGCCTCGCTCATTCCCGCATCGAGTTTGGGCTGTCGCACGGCCAAAGAAAACCGGCTCGGG
>JBFKCZ010000493.1:0-2760 GCA_041620035.1 Pseudomonadales bacterium | reverse complement strand
GTTCGGGCCGACCTTCCGGGCGGAGAACTCGAACACGAGCCGCCACCTCGCCGAGTTCTGGATGATCGAACCCGAGATCGCATTCGCCGACCTCTCGGCGAACGCCGCACTGGCCGAGGACTTCCTCAAGAGCGTCTGTCGCGAGGTGCTCTCGGTGCGTGCCGACGACATGAAGTTCTTCGCCGAACGCATCGACAAAACCGTCATTGATCGCCTGCAACATGTCATCGACACGCCGTTCACACGGCTCGACTACACCGACGCCGTGAAGATCCTTCAGCAGTCGGGCCAGGCGTTCGAGTTCCCGGTGCAATGGGGGCTCGATCTGCAATCGGAACACGAGCGGTTCCTGACGGAGACCTACTGCAAGGGGCCGGTGGTTGTCGCGAACTATCCGAAGGACATCAAGGCCTTCTACATGCGCCTAAACGACGACGAACGTACCGTCGCTGCCATGGACGTGCTGGTGCCCGGTGTTGGCGAGATCATTGGGGGCAGCCAGCGTGAAGAACGCATCGACGTACTGAATGCGCGAATGGCGGAGCATGACATCGGCACGGAACTCGACTGGTATCGCGACCTACGGCGCTACGGCACAGTGCCGCACGCAGGCTTCGGTCTGGGTCTGGAACGTCTCGTGCTGTACCTGACCGGAATGGAAAACATCCGCGACGCCATTCCCTTTCCACGCGTGCCCCAACATGCGGACTTCTGATGCGGACTCCTGATGTAAAGTCACGCCTGACCCGATGCTGCGTTCGCTGATTCGACTGCGCACCTTCGCGGCGCCGTATCTCGGAACGCTCACTCTCGGCATTCTCGCCTTCCTCGGGGCGCGTGTGCTCGAAGCACTCGTACCGCTGTTCCTCGCCCGGGGTATCGACGCGCTCGCCAATGGCGACTACGACGTACTCGTGCCGGTACTCGGCATCGTGGGTTCGGTTCTGGGGCGCTTCGTCGTTGTCAGCTACGCCCGCATCACGGTGCGCAAGGTGGGACAGAACGTCGGTTTCGATCTCCGCCAGCGGCTGTTCGCCCAGCTTCAATCCCAAGGTGCGGCTTTCTTCAACACCTACACCATCGGCGACATGATGACCCGCGCCGTGGCCGACATCGGACTCATTCAGCGCCTCATCGCCATGGGAACGATCCTGGCCGTGATTCTCGTGTTCGCCGCGGTTGTCGGTTTCTCGTTCATGCTGGCATTGGCGCCCACGCTGACACTTCTGATACTGCCGCCATTGCCGTTCGTTTTCATCTACGCCTGGTATGCGTCGCGACAGATGGGTGTTGCTTCGCGGGACGTGCAGGACCGGCTGTCGGATCTCGGCACGCACGTGCAGGAGAACCTGTCGGGCATCCGCACCATTCAAGCGATGGTGCAGGAAGAAAACGAAATCAATCGCTTCGCGGCCACCAATCAAGCGTACGCCAACGCCTTCTATGAACAGGCGTACATCAATTCCGCAATGGCCGCCTGGATGCCGACCCTGACCGCGGTGAGCTCACTCATCATCCTCGGCTATGGTGGGCATCTGGTGATGACGGGTGAAATGAGCGTGGGCGTGTTCACTGCATTCTTCATGTACCTGGGGATGGTGGTGCAACCGTTTCGCGTCGCCGGGTTCATCGTCAATCTGTTCCAGCGCGCCGCCGTCGCCGCGGAAAGACTGTTCGAAATCTTCGATCTCGCACCCGAGATTCCCGACTCACCGAGCGGCCGCACACCACCGCAGATTCAGGGCGACATTGTGATTCGCGGCCTCTCCTTTTCGTACCCTGGCAGCCACGAACCCGCAGTGAAGGGGATCGATCTGCACATCGAACGCGGCGAGATCGTCGCGATCATGGGCAGAGTCGGCGCCGGCAAGACGACGCTTCTGAAGGCGATCGTCCGTCTTCTCGACCCCGCGCCCGGGACGGTGCGAATCGACGGGCACGACGTTCACGACTACCCGCTCTCGCAGTTGCGCAGTCAGGTTGCCATGGTGCCGCAGGATCCGTTCCTGTTCGCAGAAGCGATCGGCAGCAACGTGACCTACGACGATCCCAGCCGCACGCCCGACGCGATCTGGCTCGCAGCCGACGCAGCTGACCTGCGGGACACGATCGAAGACTTCCCGGCGCGGCTCGACACGCTGGTCGGCGAGCGCGGCGTGACGCTATCCGGTGGGCAGAAACAGCGGGCGACACTCGCGCGCGGCTTGATCCGGCATGCGCCCGTTCTGATCCTCGACGACTGCTTCTCGTCGGTCGATACCGAGACCGAGGAGCACATCCTCTCCGAGCTGAAACTGCTGCGCCGCGGTCAGACGACGATTCTGGTGTCGCATCGGGTCTCCACCGCCCGCCACGCGGATCGCATCGTGATCGTCGACGACGGTCGCATCCAGGAGATCGGCAGTCATGCCGAGCTGCTGGCAATCGGCGGCTACTACGCGGAACTCGAGCGCATCCAGCGCGAGGGCGCCGCCGAATCCGACTACGCGGATGCCGGAGCGTCGGCATGAACACCACGGTGTCTCCAGCGCCCGCAGATTCGCCCCGCGACCACGCGATGTTCGACGCCGAGCTGTCGGGAAAGGCACTCAACCTGAAACTGCTGCGTCGGCTGCTGCGCTGGATTCGCCCCTATCGCGCCACCGTCTGGGTGAGTTCGATACTGATCCTGATCGCATCCGCTTTGCAGGTACTGCTCCCAGTCGTGATCTCACTCGTCGTGATCGATCACCTGATCATGGGCGCCACCGACCACGCGAC
>JBFKCZ010000492.1:0-2777 GCA_041620035.1 Pseudomonadales bacterium | reverse complement strand
GGGTTGGGTGGGTGCACGTCGATGCGCAGTACCGCACCGTGCAGCGTGCCGAGGTTCTGGCCGTTGCCGAATTGATCGTTTGCCCCCCCGCCATCGCCGAAGGCGATATAGAGGTAACCGTCGGCACCGAACGCGACCATGCCGCCGTTGTGATTCGATGCCGGCTGCGGCAGTTCGAGGATGATCTTCTCGGTGCCGAGCGCTACGGCATCGGTCCCCGCATTCCAGGTGAAGCGTGAGATCACCGATCGCCGCGGACTGCCCCGCGAGTAGTGCACATACAGGTAGCGGTTCGTCGTGAAGTTCGGATCGAACGCGAGTCCCAATAAGCCTTCTTCGCCGCCGAACTGCACCTGGGCCGAGATGTTGAGCACGAGCCTTCGCTGACCCGGCGTCACCGCCGCATTCGGCTCGAACGCATAGACGCGTCCCGTCTGCTCGACCACGACGAGGCGCGTCTCGCCCGGTACGCCCGAAACGTAGATCGGCGCCACGAAGGACAGGTTCGTGAACGCATTGGTGAGTGCGAAGTTACCCGGCTGCGGTGCCTCGTTCGGCAGATTGACCGCGGCAACCGCGGGCCGCGCGTTCATACCGAACGGCGCGCCCGGCGGGGGCGGGGGTGGGGGTGGTGCCGGTGCGGCGCCGCCACCGCTGCCACCGCCACCGCAACCGTAGAACATCAACACGGCGCAGAGAACACGCAGTCGTTTCATCCCGTCACCTTGATGCGGCACGGCGATTCGGTCAACCTTCGTGCTCGAGTTCGCGCTCGACGTGCGGGCGCTGTCACACTTTCAACTGCCACATTCCGACAGATCAATAAAACAGAACGAGGGGAAGATCATGACCACGCGCATGCCCGCCATCAGTCTGGCCGCCGTCCCGGGCCGCCGCAAGACCACGCTGGAACTCGCAACCGATATCGAACGACGCGGGTTTCCGGCCATTTACTGTCCTAGCCTGGGCGACAACCTGGCGCTCTGTGAAGCGCTCGCGTTCGCGACCAAGAGCATTCGCTTCGGCACCAGCATCACGCCGATCTACACCCGACATACGAACGACTTCGCGCAGTGCGCAGCGTTCATCCACGAGGTGTCCGACGGCCGTTTCGACTTCGGCGTCGGCGTGAGTCACGCGCCTGCCATGGACCGACTCAACGTGTCCCGCGGCAAGCCACTGGCGGACATGCGCAAGTTCGTCGCCGATCTGCGTGCCGTACCGCGCGTCGGTGATCTGCCGCGCATCGTGCTCGCCACGCTTCGCACCAGGATGATCAAACTCGCCGAAGAGATCGGCGGCGGCATGGTGTTCGCCAACGGCGCCCGCTCACACATGGGCAAGTCGCTCTCCGTGCTGTCGAAAGGCTCGCGTACGGGCGATGACTTCTTCATCGGCAACATGATCCCGACGTGCGTCAGCGACGACGTGGAAGCAGCCAAGGCCGTCAATCGGAAGACCTTGTCGAGCTATGCGATGCTGCCGAACTACCGCAATTACTGGAAGGAAGCCGGCTACGTCGAAGAAATGGAGGGTGTCGAGAAGGCGATGGCCGACAAACAGTTCGATCGCATCGGCGAGTGCCTGTCGGATCGCTGGCTGGCCGATACGACGCTGTTCGGCAACGCGAAAGCCGTTCGCGACGGCATCGAAGCCTGGTTCGACTCGGGCGTGAAAACGCCGATCATCGTGCCGTCATCGGCCGCCGGCGGACAACTGAAGGCCTTCGAGGAGTTCTTCGCGATCTGGAAGTAGGGCCTTCAAGCCGGCTGAAAGCGTAACAGCGTGATGTTCTCGTCGACCCGGTCGAAGTAGGGTTTCAATCGCATACCGATGCGAATGTTCTTCTCATCGACGTTGACGAGTGTCGACGTCATGCGCACGCCCTGTTCGAGTTCCACGATGGCGAGTTTCTGCGGTACTTCGTCGGCGAAGTGCGGTGATGTCGGCTGGCGGGCGATCGTGTAGGTGTACAGGGTGCCCATCCCATCGACGTCATGCCATGTAAGGCGATCGCCAAGGCAATGCGAACAGCGGCTGCGGGGGTAGAAGATCCACGCCGCACAGTCCTCGCATCGTTGCAGGCGCACGACCCCTTCGGCGAGTCCATGCCAGAACGGCGCGCTCGTGGGCGTGGGTACCGGCAGCGGCTTCGTGAAGTCCATCAGTCACCTCTCAGAATCAGCGCGGCTTGTTCGCTCATCACGCCACCCGTTCCGGAGGCATATGCGAGATCGCAGTGACCGAGCTGCCGATCGCCGGCGCGACCCATGACCTGGCGCACGGCTTCGACGGGCTGCGTCATGCCCCCGGCGAGACCTGCCTGACCCATCCCGAGCTGGCCGCCGTGCGTGTTCATCGGAAAGTCGCCGGCGATTGTGAAGTCGTGATCCCGGAGGAACTGCATACCTTCCCCCTTACCGCAGAAGCCGGCATCCTCCAGCGTCAGCAGCACGGTGATGGTGTAGCAGTCGTAGATCTGCGCAACGTCGATGTCGCCGGGCCGAACACCAGCCATGGCAAAGGCCTGGCGCGATGCAGGGCCAACGGGCGTCTCGACGAGATCGACCGCGTAAGTCGGCGTCTTGATCGTGAGGTGCTCACCGAAACCCACGACCCACGCCGGACGATGTCGACACCTTCGTGCCACTTCCCTGCTGGTGACCACCACCGCCGCACCTCCAGCCACGGGCATCACGATCTCGAGCATGCGCAGCGGATCCGCAATGAGCTTGCTGCTCAGCACTTCATCCTCGGTGACGGGCTTGCCATAAAAG
>JBFKCZ010000491.1:0-2795 GCA_041620035.1 Pseudomonadales bacterium | reverse complement strand
GGGCAGTGGATCGAGGCCGCGCGCCACGAGTGCCGCGTCGATGCGCCGCATGAGCTTTGGCAATGCGTGCCAGAGCGAATGTTCCAGCACCGCGAATCCCCACCGCGCCTCGTCCTGAGGCGACGGGCGGTCCTGGCGGATCTCGTCGCTGTACCAGGCCTCGGCCACGAGGCGTTCGAGCGCTGTGATGTCGCGGCGCGGATTCGCAAGCGTCTGCCCGATGGCTTCGTACTTCTGGATGAGCGTCCGCCGCAGCACCTCCGTCGGATGTGCGGTGAGCACGAGTTCGATGTCCAGCTCCGCGATCGTCTGTGCAAGCTGCGTGCTGTCGGGCAGCTCCAGCAGGCTGGTGCCATCGAGCCGCCTCACCTGGTGCTGCTGGTCGGCGATGTTGGCGAGATTCAGGAACTGGTTGAACGCCCTTGCGACGTCGGTGAGTTCGTCGGCCGGAATGTCGGCGAGGTAGCGCGACAGTGCATCCCAGTCGGTATTCGCGCCACTGCGGGCTGCCTTGGCCAGCGCACGGATACGTTCGATGCGCGCGACGAACTCATGGCCGCGATCGCCCGCGATGACGCGCCCGAGAATCTCCCCCAGCAGGCGGACATCGTCGCGCAGCGCGGTATCGAGATGCTGCAGTGAATCCAGGGGCTCGGATGCGAGCGACTTTTTCTTTGGCATGGTGCGCCTGAGGCCGGGGGGTGTCCGATCGGATGGGTTTGGCCATAATGCCGGCAATGAACATTCCCTTCCAGGTCCGGCGCACCGGACATCGGAGTCGAAGCATCTCGGTGAGAGTCCACGGCGACGGCACCGTTCGTGTCGGCGCACCGAACTGGGTCGGCATGCGCGACATCAGGCAGGTGGTCGCCGAACATTCGACCTGGATCAACGAGCGCCTCGAAGCTGTGCACGCGGTGATGACGCGCTACGAAGAGGGCGCGGAACATCTGTACATGGGGCGCGGCTATCCGCTGCGCATTCGGGTTGTGGACGGTCGTCCCAAGGTTCGCCTCACGCGCAACGGGTTTCTGGTGGAGACGCAAAACACCGACACCGAGTCGCTTCGAAATCAGCTCAGGCGCTGGTACCGGCAACGCGCCGAAACCGTGATCGAGCGGCGCCTGGACCGCCTGGTGCCACGCCTTGCCTGGCTGAAACGCAAGCCGGAGTGGCAGCTGCGACGGATGCGCGCGCAATGGGGCAGCTGCTGCGAAACCGGCCTCGTCACGTTCAACGCGCAACTGATCAAGGTGTCGCTCCGGTTGATCGACTACGTCATCCTGCACGAGCTGGTGCACCTGAAGCACCACGACCATGGGCCGGGTTTCGAGCGAATGATGGATGCGCAGATGCCGGACTGGCGGCGCCGCCGGCGCGAGCTGAACGAACTCGGAGAACGTGTGCTCAACGACTGAGTTCGAAGGAAGGAGGGTCCGAAACCATGCAAACGCCGAAACTCACGCTCGTCACGCTCGGCGGCGCGTTCGGGATGCGCAACGTCAGCCCCTTCTGTCTCAAAATCGAGATGCTCTTGAAGTCGCTGGACCTGCCGTTCGACATCGACGAGCAGGCCGATCCGCGCAAGGCGCCCAAGGGCAAGCTTCCCTACCTCGTTGCGGACGGCAGGACAATCGCCGACTCCGAGCTCATCACGCAGCATCTGGACGAAATCACCCAGGGCAAGGTCTTCGCGGGTTTGTCTGCCCGCGACCGCGCGTATGGCGTGGCGCTGTCGCGTCTCGCCGAAGACCACCTCTACTGGATCATGGTAGCCAGCCGTTGGCTCGACGATGCGTGGTGGCCGAACATCGTGAACGGCTTCTTCCACATCGCACCGGCCCCGCTGCGCCCCCTCGTCTCATCGTTGGCACGACGCCAGGTCAAACAGACGTATCACCTGCAGGGGCTCGGCCGCCACACCCTGGAAGAGCAGCGCGGCTTCGCGCGACGTGACCTGCAGGCGCTCCAGGATGCCGTCGGCGGCGAGCGATTCCTGTTCGGCGCAACGCCGAACGTGTTCGACTTCGCGGTCGCCTCGCTGATGGCGGGCACCTACGACAACAAGCCGGCGACCTGGGTGACGGAACTGGCTGGGGAGTATCCGCAGCTGCACGCGTACACGGAACGCGTTCAGGAGCACGTCGGCGTGTGGGGGCGGGCTTAGGAAGCTGCCGCGGAAGTTGTGGGAGCGCCCTTGATGGGTGTCGCAAGAGTCATCGGGGTCACTGTGGGAGCGCCCTTGGGCGCGAAGGGATCCAAAGGATTCAATGAGTTGTTCGCGGGCGAGTTCGCGCCCAAGGGCGCTCCCACAATGGCTCCGGTCAGCTTTGCGACGCCTCCTAGCGAGTCACCCTCGACGCGGGGTCCTGCCGGTAGAACGCCTCGAGCTGCGCGTAGACCCGCGGATACTCGGCCGCGAGTGACCGTGGCGTGTCGAAGAACGCCTCGGTCATCACCGCGAAGAATTCCGCCGGATCGGTGGCGGCGTAGTCGTCGAATGCGAGCGCTTCCGTGCTGTCCGCGGCGGCCTCGAAGTGCGCGAACGCATCGGCGAAGGCATCCGTCCAATCGCGGATCGACATGTTGCGATGGAGCGGCGGTAAGCCGTTGGCATCGCCGGTGAGCTCATCGAGCTTGTGCGCGCACTCGTGCAACACCACGTTGGCACCAGGCTCGGCGTATTCGGGGTCGGCTTCTTCCCAGGACAAAGCCATCGGTCCGCCGGCCATCGACTCACCATCGAGCTCCTCGTAACCGGTATGCACGATGCCGTCTTCGTCCTCTTCGACCCG
>JBFKCZ010000490.1:0-2798 GCA_041620035.1 Pseudomonadales bacterium | reverse complement strand
CCGGCTTTGCGTCCGGCGAGATAGCGTTGCCACGCCTGCGCTGGTAGTTCCAGGTAGAAGTCGGCATCGCGCAATTCATCCACGGCGATCGCTTCCACGCCTGCGACTTCGAACGCCTCGAACCTCACCGTGAATGCGACATCGTCGACCTTGATGCCCGCGATCATGTCGGCGGTGCCGAGTTTCTTGAAGTCGGCGTCGGAGTTCACGGCCGCGCAAGCGCGCGACAGCAGATCGAGATTCAGAGCACTTGCCATCGTTCAGTCCTCGTACTCGGTTTCGATGCGCGCGGACGCATCGAAGTAATACTGCAACGTCTGGTTGTAACGGAAGAACAGGTCCTCCCGGTACTGATCGCCGTGAACGGAACGGGCGAGCCCATCCGGCCGGTCCAGGTCGAGCGTGTTCAGCGTGTAGTGCAGATCGGCGTGACCGTTTGCCGCGATGTTGTCGAGCATCGCCCGCCAGTCGTCCACCGACATGTCTAGATAGAAATCCGCCGCGGCCAGGTCGGAGTCGCCGATCTCGCGCGCGCCGATGCACTCGATACCTTCGAAGGTGATCAGGAACGTGCGATCGCCGATCTTGGCGCCCATCAGCGCATTGCACGCGCCGCCACCACCGCTCTGGAAGGACTCATCGGCGTTGAATTGCCTGGCGACCGCATCGAACCAATCCACGGACGGAAACTGCATGTCAGCGCTTTCCCAGGTAGGCGCTGAGTTCCTGAGGAAACAGCAGCGTACGTTCCACGCCGAGCCACTTGAGGGTCGCGAGGTACCGCTGCACGTAGTCACTCATCATGCGCTCGAACGTCGCAATGCCCTTGCCCGCGGCGTACTCGACACCACCGCCGAAGATGATCGCCAGCGCCTCACGCAGCACCGGATCCTTCAGTTCGCGTACGAGCACTCGCTCGCCAATGATGCAGAGCTGGTTGACGATGAGCTTCTGATCGGGCTGATGATTGATCGCATACCAGAGGTGATCGATGCCGTAGGTGAGGTGACGCGCCTTGTCTTCGATGCAGTTGGCGTAGATCTTCCGCTCCGCATCGTTGTGTGCGTGCGCCTCGAGGTAGCGCAACATCGTCTGCGTGAACAGGCCTCGGAGCACGAACAGGTAGAGCACGGCTTCGGTCCAGCCACCGCGGCTCTCCAGGATCATCCGGTTGACTTCACCGGGCCCTTCGAGCCCCAAACCGCCGCCGTTACAGAGAGCGCGCTTGCGGAACGCCTCCATGTGCCGGGCCGCGTCGAAACTCACGGTGGCCAGATACTGTTTGACCTCGTGGTAGCCGTACGCCATCTGGGTTTGCCAGTGGGTCACCGACTCCACGTCGACGTTGGCGTACTGCGACAGTTCGGTCATCACCTGACAGACCGCCTGCTCGACGTCGTCGGGCAGCGGCTGGATGGTGGACCATGGCACGTCCACCGCCGGTGCCCAGCGGCGCTGAATGGCCTCTTCGTACATGTCGGCAGCGGAGTCGGCCCACAAATCCGCCTTGTCGCGAATCGCATAGCCCACGGGCGGTATACCGCGGCGCGCAACCGCACCGCGGGGATTGCGGGTTTGATCGTTCCACACCGCCGGCACTTCGCCGTAGATGCCCACATTGAGGTCACCCAGGCGCAGGCCATGCTTGCCGGGTTTCACGCGCGTGCCCCACTGGTGGGTGACTCCCATCCATTTGAGCCCGGGTTCGCGCCGCTCCGTAGGGTCGGCGGGCCGGTCGAGTCCGGCCACGCCGGGCTTGTCAGCGGGTTTGGTGGTCACGCGGTTAACTCCATCAAAGCCACGTATCTCGTGGGAGCGAGCAGTGCTCGCGATTGCTTTCCTCGCAGCTCAACGACTCATCGCGACCAATGGTCGCTCCCACAGTGCCTACGCCGCAGCGGAGTTCATGATCGCCGTCAGATTCGAGCGACCATTGTCGAAGCGATCGCCGAACCCGGCGGAACGCACCCGCTTGATGTACTCCTGAACCTGCCGCTTGCGAATGGCGACGAGTTTGTTCAGGCCATCGTCGTACTTGTCCTTGCCGCCCCCCAACAGAATCGCCAGGGCTTCACTGGCATCGGTCTGCTGACCCGCCGGGTTCTGAGAGCCGGCGAGGATCTGCCGTTCGGCTTCGTCGAGGTAACACTGGATCTCTTCGCGACGCTCTGGCGCAGCCTCTGACATGTAGCGCATGTGCATGACGCCGAACGCGACGTGGCGTGCCTCGTCCTGGGCGCACAGCCGATAGATGGCCTTTTCCGCATCGTTGTAGGCCATGAGTTCGCCCATGCGGAAGATCGTCAGCACCGCACCCTCGCCGGAGATGTGCAGTCGTGACGACATTTCGGTGAAGTCGCGGGCGAGATCGATGCTGCCGACGACGCCTGCGGTACCGCCCGAGGTGAGCATCAGGCCACCGCCATTGGCGAGCGCACGTTTGCGGAATACGTCCATGTGCCGCGACTCGTCCATCACCTGCGCCAGCAGCACCTGCCGCGGCTCGAAATAATCGGGCGTCGTGTTGGCGATCCAGCGCGCGGGTACGTCACCGGCGACGAACTCGACCTCGGTCAGGAACGTCGCGAGCTGGCACTGCGCCTGCTCGATGTCGTCGGGCAACGGTTTGATGGTGCTCCACGGCACGTCGGTGGCGGAACTCCACTGCCGCTGCAGCGCCTCTTCGTAGAGGAAGGAGGCGTTCTCGAGCCAGATCTCGCTCTTGTTGATGACCGAGTAACCGCCGATGCGATACGCATTGGCACGCGGCGCCGCCCCGCGCGGTCGACCCGTCTGAT
>JBFKCZ010000489.1:0-2825 GCA_041620035.1 Pseudomonadales bacterium | reverse complement strand
GGCGGGCATCGTGATCGACATGGCAGGCATACCGCCCGGCAGTGACCCCGCCAGTGCGCCAGCGGAGTCCATCGTCCGCTTCGGCTGGCTGCAGGGCCCCAGCGTGATTGGCCTCACGGCACTCTCCATCATCGCCATCAGCTTCTATCGGATTACACGCGCGAGGCACACCGAGATCCTCGACGAGATCCGCACAAACCAGGCTGCCACTACCTGAGCGACACCTCGATCTAGCATCCGCAAGCCTGATCGGCACACCCGCTGATGCTCCGAAGGGTCAGGACGTTCCGCTGGCCGCGCTCAAAGTCCGCCCTGGCCCATCAGTGCCTTCATCAGCGCGGGATCGAGTTCGAGCATTTGTGGGTCGGGGTATTTCGCGGGATCGAGCATTCTGAATGCCTGAAAGAACGGCTCGCAGCGCTGCGTGGTGACCAGATAGGTCACCGGGTCCGTCACTTCGCCCTCGGCGTGGAGCGCCCCGGCCGGGATCACGAGCTTGTCGCCGGGGCCGAGATCGCAGCGCTCACCCTTCTCGTTGAGCACGTACGTCGTACCTTCGATGACATAGCCGATGGTGTCACCGTCGTGCCAATGCAGCGGCAGTTCGGGGGACGGATTGGAAAAATACAGCGTCGGCCAGTACCCAGTCGCCAACAGGTCGCGGTAGATGTCTTCCTTGGTGCCGAATGTGGCGCGCTCAATGCGCATCACGGGTTGCAACATCGAATCTCCTGGCTACGTGCTCGTCGTTGAAACGAACATGAGCGTCATCCGTTGCGTCAATGCAGATCGGGCTCAATCTGTTACAGCAGGGATGATCGCACCGAGTTGGTCCCAGTCTGAACAGGTAGCTGGGTTACAGGACTTCCAGCCGTTCGAGCCAAAGCAGTTCGCAGGAGCCGCGGCCCGTATCGGTGCGCGACAGCGAGCTGCGCCAGCGCCAGCCGTCCTCCGCACGAACCTCGACGAGTTTACCGGCGAGACGCACCCGGTCATCGATGTCGACGCGCGCGAGCGCGTCGGCCGCTTCGGTCGAAGCAGGAATGATGTGCACGTTTGCGCTGTGGTGGGTGACGTCGCGCGCCGGTATGGGCAGCTGCGAGGCGCGCCAGAAGTACCAGCGATTGCGCTGCGAGATCTCGATCTCGCTAAGCACCGCATCGTCCGCCATCGGGCCCCAACCGAGCGCGAGATCGGTGGGTGCCAGATTCGCCTCTCGATCGGTTCGGTAGTTCTGCCGCGACAACACCCGCGCCTCGATCGAGAAGTCCTCGAGCGGTTCGATCGTGTACCCGGAGTAGGCGAGACCGCCCTCTGGCAGAACCGTTGCAGTGGTGCCGCCGGAGTCGCTCCACCACCACCAGGCCGCGACCACCGCGGTGAAAAAGACGATCAATCGCTTCATGAAGCGATTGTCGGCCGCCGCGCCCGAAAAGATCGTGCGCGATGTCTCAGCCGACTCGCCCCGAGTCTGCGAACCGTCGATACTGGGGCCATGCATCACCTGCCGACGCTCGCTCTGCTGTTCGCCATCTCGGTTCTGTCGCTCACGCCCGATTCGGCCGCGCCGGGCGACTCCGCCTTCGAGTGGCTCGTGCACTTCACGCCAACCGTTGCGCAGAAACTGCTGCACGTCGCCGTCTATGCCACGTTCACGATGGCATTGTGGGTGAGCCTTGGTTCGCATCGATCAACGAAGGCGCGCTCGTGGCTGGCGCTTGCCATCGCGGTCGGATTCGGTGCGCTCATGGAGTGGCTGCAGACGGCGGTGCCTGGTCGCTTCGGTTCGATCGTGGATGTCTTGTTGAATGGTGTGGGCGCGTTGCTGGGCGTGGCTGTCGTGTGGCGCTTTGGCGATACCTGGCTGCGGCGCCTTCGAAAACCTGCGAAGCCGAGCGGCTAGCAGCGACCTACCGGGCAACGGCCCGCATCGCGACCGATGTCGTCGGCGATCCGGTGGCTTCTATGGCGTCGAGCTTTGCCGCGGCCGCAGCGAACCGAGGGTCGGTGCGCAACGAGACGAGCTGATCGGGCAACTTAAGCAGGGGGATGACGAGCGCTTCGCGATTGTCGACGGCGCGATCCAGCCAACGGAACGCTTCGTCGATATTGTCGAGCACTGCATGAGCGCGAAAACTGACTCCTGCGGCCATGAGCTTGCCGGACTGCCAGCGCGCTTCGTTGTCCGCGAGGATTCGCTCGGCGAGATCCCGTTCGCCCGCGCAGGCCAACGCGAATGGAAAAGCATCGGGCGCGATTTGGAAGTAGAGTCGCCGCGCTTCTTCAAGCGTTTGATCTGCGGTTGATCGATCGCCCGTACGGTGGCAGATCCAGCTCTTTACCAGCAGTTGCTCCAACCCCGGGCTTCCCGACAACGCGAGCGCACGATCGACTTCGCGACGCGCGTCGTCCAATCGGTTCAGGTACGCAAGCGATCGCGCCAACGTCGTCTGTGCAAACACCTGATCGTGAAACGCACCGGTGGCGAGCGCGCAGCGGCAGTGATCGACGGCGGCGTCAAGGTCGCCCTTCATTTGGTACACCTTACCCAGCATACCTTCGATGAATCCCTCCGGTAGGCGTGGATGCCGACGCGCGTGTTCGAAATTCGCTATGGCAGCTCCATAGTCGAGATCTAGCGACACATTGGTCTGGCCCAACGCAAACGTATGGTCGGGATCGAGTTCGAGCAGCTTACGCGCATGGTAGTGAGCAAGCGGCAGTGCCTCGCGGGCTGGCATGGTGCCACCCACGCGATTGCAATAGCTGACGACCAACATGTGGAGGGGTATTGGAGAATGGGGCGCGTCGATGGCGGCCTTGTG
>JBFKCZ010000488.1:0-2840 GCA_041620035.1 Pseudomonadales bacterium | reverse complement strand
CCATCGCCGACCGCCTGGCGCTCGATGTCCCAGTCGGAAGGCCAGCGCATCGCGGGCCATAGAATACGCATGCTCATTGCGTGAACTCCTCTGCGTTGATCTCCGCGAGCAGTTGGAGGGACTGCTCGAACTCTTCCCCTGGCACGCCATCCACGCGCAGCCGCGTCGCAATGAGATGCGACATGCCGAGTTCCCGCTGGTAATCGTCGATGACCTCGGCGACGTCCGCGGGACGTCCGACGATGGCCCAGTCGTCGACCGATTTCGGCGCGGCGCGGGCGATCGTCGAGCCGCCCCGCGCAAACGCGGCGAGTTGCGCCTCCAGCAACTGGCGTACGCGATCGAGACTCCGGCTGTCCTCGGAAACGAACACGGTGCGCATGATCGGTACCGTAGTGGGTGGCACCATGGCCGCGGCATCGCATGCGTCGGCGTGGCGTCCGTAATTGATCTTCAATGTGGCGCGGCTCTCCATCGGCGATGCGAGGTACGGCAAGCCGAGGCGGCCCGCCTGTTCGAGCGCCTTGGGGCCGAATGCCGCGACCCAGATGGGCGGGTGTGGCGTCTGCACCGGTCGCGGCCAGATGAGCGTCGTGCCATCGTCGCTGATGGCTTCGCCCTGCCACGCGCGACGCATCAAGGCGAGACTCTCTGCGAATATCTCGCGCTTCTCGCTCGCCTTGACGTTGAACGCATCGAACGTGCCCGGTGCAAAACCGCGGCCGACTCCGAGGATCACCCGTCCCGCGGACAGCTGATCGAGCACGGCCACCTGTTCCGCGGCGGCGACGGGGTGTCGCAGCGGCAGCAGATACGACGTGGTGCCGAGACGGATCGTGCGTGTCCCGGCCGCCACGGCGGCGAGCAGCATGAGCGGTTCGGGTATCGCACCCTCGCCGCTGAAGTGGTTCTCCGGAAGCCAGAACGACTCATAACCGAGGGTTTCGGCGAGACTCGCCTGGCGCAACAGCTCATCCGCGCGCCGCCCGATCGGTGTGAGCCAAGGTGTGCATCCGAGATGGAGGCGTTGCGACATGCCCTCAAGTTACCACAGCGTAGTGCGGCGACAGACCTACGGTACGTGCTCGATCCCGAGCCGCCTGCGCAGAGCGGCGTCGGCGTGGGTCAGGGCGAGAAAGCAGTCGTGATTCATCCACTGCAGGCGCTGCGCGGCCGGCAAGTCGATGAAACCCTCGGTGCGCACGCGTGCCGCACCGTCGCAGGCACCTGCGTCACGAGGCTCGGCGCCAACGCCATACATCCCGAGCAGTCGATCCGACAGCGCCAGCAACCGTTCGTCGCCGCTGGTCCGCGCCGCTTCCATCAACTGCCTGCCCTGCTGCCAATCGAGTTCCGTCGCGACGAGCAGTACACCGAGCGCGAGCCGTGCCGACGGCTGCGTCGGCTCGGCCGCGAGTGCACGTTCCGCGTTCTGGCGCGCACTCGTCATCATCTGTGCATCGCCCGCCATTGCATCGAGCAGTTGATCCACGGCGAGTTCCCCGAGGAAGCTCGGCTCGTTCTCCACCGTGCTCACAACCAGGGCGGTTTCGGAGCGCACGTCGGGCCGATCGGGCGTATGCCCCGCCGCGCTGCCCACCGCCCCCGCGGCATCACCATCGCCCCTGGACACCACATCCGCGATCGCCACACCCGCATCTCCGGCAACCGGAGCGGCCGGTTCGGCGTGAGGCGGCGGGGACGTGCCTCGCTGCCACCACGCGAGAACCAGTAACACGGCAACGACCGCCAACGCGCCCGCAACGGGGACGAAGCGCTGGCCGCGCGCGGGCGTCTCGACCGCGCGCGCGGACACCTCGGCAGCCACCGTGAGCAGTCGATCGACGCCGCGATCGGCCGTCACCGCCGGCCACATCGACAGGTCGATCACACGATGGCGTTCGATGCCGCGCGGCGGGTCGCTCGCATCGAGGCGAATCGACACCAGCTTGCCGCGCCGCGCGCAGCCGCGCGCGAGGTTCGCCAGCCACTGTGCATCGGCGGAATTGCGCGACCACGCCGCAACCACGCACACCTGCGGCGCCAGCGTCCACAGCGCTTCGTGCTGCCAGCCCACCCGATGCCCGCCGTCGATGAAGGCCTTGGCGAGCGCGTCGAGGCGCGGCCGATCGGCAGGCACGCAAGCGAGGAGTATGTCGCCCATCTCCGCGCTCAGCGACCCGGCGTCACGGAGAAACGGTGATTGCGCTGAGATGCCAGTAGTTCAACCACGCGACGAAGGCGATACCGGCGAAGGTCGTCAGGGTGTAGTGAATTCTCCGCACCGGCCACCAGTAGCCACGAACCCAGGACCGGTAGGTGGCGAAAAGCTGCAGCAGCAGGAGCCCGGCCGCGGCTACCGGCAACCACAAGGCACGCGTCATGGTTTCGGACAGACCGAACAGCACTGCGCGTGGATTCTCGATCTGGGTTGCCAACACGATCGTGAATCCGATCAGGAGCGCGGCGCTCAACACGGCCAGCAGCGTGGCACTCGACTCACCGGTCACGCCCGCGCGGCCACGTCGGCGGAGAGTCGACACCGGCCAGACGACGATCAGCGCCATGATCAGCAAGCAGGTGCCTGCGATACCCCACTGCACGACCGGTTCTTCGTGCGGCTCGACGCGGCGCATCGTCAGCACACCGGGCTCCGGGAAGAGGTATTCGGCAGGCCCGTCGCCTTTTGAGAACGCCAGTTTGTGGCGGCCGTCGGTCGACTGAAACAGGTCGTCGTCGATCTCCACGAAGTGCCGCCACTGGCCGTCGATGCCAGGCACGATGAGTCCCCCGTCCTCATTCGCACGCACCGGGAAACTGCTGAGCAGGCTGAGCAGCCT
>JBFKCZ010000487.1:0-2871 GCA_041620035.1 Pseudomonadales bacterium | reverse complement strand
GCAACTCATCGCAGCGCGCACGGGTGCTAGGGTTCGTGCGATTCGGGTAACGGCCGACGGCGCGCTCGATCTCGACGACTTCCAGCAGAAACTGAACGATCGAACACGCATCGTCGCGGTCGGCCATGCATCCAATGCCTTGGGCACCATCAATCCGATCGCCGACATCACCAGGCAAGCGCATGCCGCCGGCGCCGTCGTCGTAATCGACGGCGCGCAGGCCGCAGCGCACCTCGCAATCGACGTCGTCGCCCTCGATGTCGACTTCTACGCCATATCGGGGCACAAGGCATTCGGGCCGACCGGCATCGGCGCGCTCTACGGCAAGGCCGCGCTGCTCGACGCCATGCCACCGTGGCAAGGTGGTGGCGAGATGATCGAGACCGTGCGAATCGAAGCGAGCACCTTCAATCGTCTGCCGTACAAATTCGAAGCGGGCACGCCCCACATTGCCGGTGCAATCGGTTTTGGCGCTGCAATCGACTACCTGAACGCCATCGACAGGGACGCGCTCACCACCCATGAGCATGCGCTGCTGCGATCGACAACCGATCGTCTGGCGCAAACCGAAGGCGTGGAACTGATCGGTACCGCCAGAGACAAAGTCGCCATCGTGTCGTTTCTGCTGAAAGGACATCACCCGCACGACGTCGGCACATTGCTCGATCAGCAAGGTGTCGCCGTGCGCAGCGGCCACCACTGCGCGATGCCGCTGATGACTCGGCTCGGCATACCCGGAACCGTGCGCGCATCCTTCGGTCTGTATAATTCGACGTCGGACGTGGATCGATTGATCGCCGCAATCGAACGCGCGCGGACGTTGCTTGCGTGAGAACGCATCGTCGACGAGGCAAATCATGAGTGTCATCACCGTAGACCCGAGAAACCCGGAAATCAGCATCACGCCGAGTGCCGTCGCCTACCTGCGCCGCCAGATGGACCGGGTCGGCGCCTCCGCGTTGCGACTGTCGGTGAACGAGAGCGGCTGTAACGGCTACATGTACGAACTCGACTACGTGGATCAGCCGAACGATGGCGACATCGCCAGCCGAGTCGCAGAGAATCTCACTCTGCACGTAGCCATCAGCGATCTCGCGCTGTTGCGGGGGACGGAAATCGACTGTGTGAAGGAAGGCCTGAATTCCGTACTCAAGTTCCACAATCCGAATGCCGAGGCCGAGTGCGGTTGTGGTGAGAGTTTCTCCGTTCGCGCGCAATCGGGTTCCTGATGGAAAGGCGTATCGTCGTCGTCAATCGCGACTGCAACGCGAGGCTGGTGCCCATCGGCACGCCAGTGACGATCCCCAAGAACACCTTCGTCACGCTGACCCAGTCGCTTGGCGGCAACTACACGGTGGTTTTCAACGGCAAGATGGCCCGAATCGACGGCATCGATGCGGATGCGCTCGGTTTCGAATCGGTGGTGCCGACATTCGCCGCGCGTGCCGACGGCAGAATCGATGCCGATCAGGTGCATGACGCACTGCGATCGGTGTACGACCCGGAGATTCCGGTGAACATCGTCGACCTCGGACTGGTGTACGGCTGCGAGATCGACGAAACCCGCAAACACGTTCAGATCACGATGACTCTCACGTCCGTCGGCTGCGGCATGGGCCCGGTGCTGGTGGAGGAGATCAAGACACGTATCAACCGCGTGCCGAACGTGGCGAGCACCGACGTCGAACTCACGTTCGATCCCCCCTGGAGCCGGGACATGATGACCGAGGACGCGCAGCTCGAACTCGGATTGTTCTGATCCGGCACTGTACGCAGTCATGACGCAACTACCCCCGCTCTCCGAAATCCGGGAAACGTTCGCGATGCTCGACGACTGGGAGGATCGCTACCGGTTCATCATCGAACTCGGCAAATCGCTGCCTTCCCTGCCGGACTCCGCAAAGACGGAGGATCACATCGTGCATGGCTGTCAGAGTCAGGTATGGATCGTGTACCGGGTCGATGGCGGCCGGCTCGTCTTCGAACTCGACAGCGACGCGCTGATCGTGCGTGGTCTCATTGCGATCGTGCTCGCAGCGCTGAACAACCGTCGGCCGGAGGATCTACTGGCCGTCAACATGAACGCATTGTTCGAGGAACTCGCGCTTCAGCGCCATTTGAGTCCCACGCGTGGCAACGGACTGAACGCCATGGTGCAGCGGATTCGAGAGACGGCCAGGTCGCTCGCCGCCTGATTGCACTTGTTACTGGATGTATATCCAGTTATCGTTCGGTCTGGCCACCGTGCAGACCCGCAATGCCCAGCACTGAAGTACGCGCCTTTCGCCGCCAGGGCTCGAGCCTCGTATTGCTGAACGAAACCCAGTGGAACGCATTCTGCAGCGGCAGCGTGCCGTGGTCGGCGATCGAAGCGGCGAGTTCGTCCGCGGCGCCGCTCGACAATCGACTCGACGTGCTGCTCATCACCTGCCGCGATGGCGAATGCGTGCTGGCAGAACCGTTATCGCTGCGGATCGACCATCACGGTTACCTGCAGCGCATGTACTTGCCGCTCGACGCGCTGCCCGCTCGGGCCGGACTGGTCGATGCTCGTCTCCCCTTTCTGAAACGCTACTTGCGCCACGCCCATCATTGGTCGCCAACCCCTGAGCAACTCGCCAACGCGATCGCGTGCAGCGTGACGTCACGGTAGCTGCTACGTCGCTAGCCGCCCCATCTATCTCCCGTTGGGAATGCCGGTAACACGTTCCAAGGCATCGCCCCGTCTAGGCCGCGTGCATTGCGCGACGAGCGATCTCCATGAGCTTCAGTTCATCGCGGCGCAACTCGAGGCGCTCGGCGCACTGCGCGGGCGAGTCACCCGTGTCGAGCGCCTGTCGAGCCTGATGCACGAGCGCGCGACGCGAACTC
>JBFKCZ010000486.1:0-2871 GCA_041620035.1 Pseudomonadales bacterium | reverse complement strand
GCCCGTGCGAACGGGTTCGATGCTCGATCTGACCATGTCCTTCGAGCGCGCCGACATCGAGGTCGAGCAGATCAACGCACTCATGGTGGAGGCTTCGCGTGCGGCGCCGCGATCGATTCATACCATTGCCGACCCGATCGTCTCCTCCGATGTGAAGGGCAGCGAAGCATCCGTGCTGTTCGATCTCAACGGCACCATGAAAGCCGGTGCCCGGCTCGCGAAGATGCTCATCTGGCACGAAACGCGGGGCCATGCCCGTCACCTGATCGACGTGGCCAAGATCTATCAGAACCTGGACGGCAGCGGAGCCCGCACATGAGAGTGGCAATCAATGGCTTCGGGAGGGTGGGGCGCGCTGTCTTCCGAATCGCGGATCGGCTGGCCGACATCGAGATCGTCGCGATCAACGATCTGTTCGAGCCCGCCGCGCTTCACTATCTGCTGAACTACGACACCGTGATGGGCCGGTTCAAGCGTCGACTCGCGCTCGAGGGCGACCTGATGGTAACCGAGGATACGCGTGCGAAGATGCTCTGCGAACGCGATCCCCGGAAGCTGCCGTGGTCTGAACTCGGCGTGGACGTCGTGGTCGAGTCGTCGGGCGCGTTTCGCACGGCAAAGGATGTCGGCATGCATCTCGAAGCGGGTGCAACGCGCGCTTTGCTCACCGTGCCGGCGAAGGATGCGATCGACTACACCGTCGTGCTCGGTGTGAACGAAGAAGGCTTGTCGAGCGCACATCGAATCGTGTCCAATGCCAGCTGCACAACGAACTGCCTGGCGCCGATCGCCAAAGTGATCAACGATGCGTTCGGCATTCGTGAAGGCATCATCAACACCGTACACGCCTATACGAACGATCAGCGGCTCGCCGACGTACCGCACAAGGATTGGCGTCGCAGCCGGGCCGCTGCCGAAAACATCATTCCGACCTCCACCGGTGCTGCCAAGGCCGTCGGTCAAGTCCTGCCGGAACTGAAGGGTAAGCTCGACGGCATCGCGGCCAGGGTGCCGGTGCCGGACGGTTCGGTTGTTGACCTGTTCGTGGAGCTCGACAGCCACGTAACGGTCGAAGATGTGCATCGTGTCGTCAAGGCCGCGGCGCAGACCGAGCGGCTGAAGTCGATCATCGAGTTCACCACAGCACCGATCGTGTCTTCGGATGTGATTGGCAACCCGCATTCCTGCATCTTCGATGCGTCCTTCACGCAAGTTGGCGGCGGCCGCTTCCTCAAGGCGTTGTGCTGGTATGACAACGAATGGGGCTACTCCAATCGTGTCTGTGATGTGCTGCGTTTGATGGCGAAGTAGTTGCGAGAGCGGCCTTTGGTGGGTGCCGCAAGAGTCATCGAAGTCCTTGTAGCGGTACGTGGCGTTCGATCGTCGCGGCCAGCGTGCCGTCGCGCTGGAGCGATTCGAGTATGGCGTTCACGGTGCGCACCCAATCCGGGTCCTTCGGCAACAGCCACGCCTTCACCACGGGTTCGAGCCATTGTGTCAGTCGGGGCATACACAGTGCCGGATGCCGCGCGCTTTCGAGCTCGGCTTCGACGGCGTCGGTGATCATGACGTCCGCGGGCCCCGCCGCGAGCGCATCGAAGATGCTCACGTTGTCGGGATGCACGATCACCCGGGCATGCCGTACGTGGGTGTCGACGAAGCGTTGGTTGGACCCACCCGGATTGACGATCACGGTGATCTCGGGGCGGTCGAGGGAATCCAGCGAGTCGACGGGCGCTCCGGCGCATCGCCTGAGCAGTGCCTTCCCGGTTTCGAAGTAGGGGGCGGAGAAGTCGCCGGCGGTCCGACGTGCTTCGGTGATGCTGATGCCGCTCATCGCGATGTCGAATCGTGCCTCACGGAGATCGTCGAGGAGCGCGGGCCAGCTCGTAGCGATCCACTCGATGCGCACGCCGAGCCTGGCGGCGATGCGGTGTGCGAGGTCGATGTCGATGCCGGCAGGCTGGCCGTCGACGTGATAGCTGAACGGCCGATAGTCCAGGGTGGTTGCGACGCGAACACTGCCCCGCGCGCGGATCTCGTCGAGTACGGCGGCGTCGGTCCACGGTGCTGCGGTGAGCAACACCGTGGCCAACAGGAAACTAGTCCGAATCGTTGCCACGCAGCAGGTCGTACTTCTTCAGGTAACCGCGCAGCTGATGGTACGTGACTCCCAGCAGTTCTGCGGCGCGCCGCTGATTGAACCGCGCGGCCTCCATGGCGTCTTCGATGATGTCGATCTCGAACCGCTGCACGCAGTCCTTGAAGTCGATCGGAAAGTTTGGCCGCGACGCCGGCGCCCCATCCGATTCCGCCGGCGACTGTGGCCGGAACGGCGATTCGAAAGGATCGAGAATCACTTCGCCCACGGCACTATTGGGGTCGGGGTTTCTGTACACGCAGCGCTCGACGACGTTCTTCAACTCGCGGACGTTGCCCGGCCACTGATGCGACACGAGCGCAGCCTGGGCCGAGTTCGTGAACCCGGGGAACAGGGAATGCCCGAGTTCCGTCGCCATGTTGATGCCGAACTGCTCGGCCAGGAGGAGAATGTCCTCGCGACGTTCGCGCAGTGGCGGGAGCGTGCTGACATCGAATGCCAGGCGATCGAGCAGGTCGAGACGGAATCGACCCTCCCGCGCGAGCGCGGGCAGGTCTTCGTTGGTGGCGGCCACGAGCCGCACGTTGGTCTTGAGCGTCTTGCTGCCA
This sequence comes from Pseudomonadales bacterium, assembly GCA_041620035.1. Taxonomy (GTDB): domain Bacteria; phylum Pseudomonadota; class Gammaproteobacteria; order Pseudomonadales; family Azotimanducaceae; genus SZUA-521. The sequence goes on along the minus strand of JBFKCZ010000486.1, from coordinate 162 downwards.
CCCACGCGTTCGAACTCGCCGTACTCGATCACCCGCAGGATCTTTTCCTGGACGAGCACGGAAGTGGTCGCGAGCTCGTCGAGAAACAATGTGCCGCCGTCGGCCCGCTCGAAGCGGCCCTTGTGTGTCCTGCTGGCGCCCGTGAAAGCGCCGGCCTCGTGT
>JBFKCZ010000485.1:0-2873 GCA_041620035.1 Pseudomonadales bacterium | reverse complement strand
TGCGCCGCGTCTGATCCAGCAGCGCATAGTGCTTGCCTTCGACGAAGGTCGCCGGCGTGCTCACGTCCGTCGCGTAGTAGAGGCCCAACGCGACGATCGCCAGCACGATGACACCGACGGCGCCGATGATGATGTTGCGGACTCGTGCCACCTTGGCATCTGGTTTGCTGCTCACTCGTCTTCACCCGACAGCTTCGTTGCCGGAGAGTTTACCGGCGTAAGCCACGGAAGAGGACCACAAAAACCGATTCGCACGGGCATAATGGCGCGATGGAAAAGCACACGCTCTATCACTTCGAGACCTGCCCCTTCTGTGCCCGGGTTCGGCGCTTTCTCGACGAGAACCATCTGACGCTCGACATGAAGGACGTCCAGCGCGATCCCGAGGCGTACCGGGAACTCGTGGCCGGTGGTGGCAGCGGCATGGTGCCTTGTCTGCGCATCGAACGGGACAGCGGCGTGACCTGGCTCTACGAGTCGCTCGACATCATCGAGTACCTGCGCACCCGCATGCCCGCACGCGCCTAGCGCGCATCACCTGAGCGCGAATCACCTGAGCGCGAATCACCTGAGCGCGAATCAATCGCGACGCGCACGGTAGCGCCAGGGTGGCTCGAAGGAGCCCGCCCACACCCCGCGGCGTTCGCGCTGGGCGAGATCCTGGGCCTGCGCGAAGAGTGTTTCGCCGGCGCCAACGGCAAATGCGTACCCGGCCTGCACCATCTGGCGGGACAGGTTCAGCGGATGCTCGGCGGCGAAAAACGCCGCGCCGTCGACGATGTCCGGACTTCCGGGCGGCTGGCTGTCGCAGCTGGCGAGTATGCGCCGCCGGCTGATCGACAGAATCGGAAGGCAAACCACCGGGTGGGCATTGACGAGCGCCTGCAGGTGGGCCGTTGCCTGGCGCCCGCACGGGTAGTCGGCCCCGGTTGCATCGCGACAGAGCTGGTCGCTCTCCATCGCGTCGATGCCGAAGAGCTGTACCTCGACTCCCAGCATGAAGATCGTTTCGCCGTCTATTGCGTTTGCGCGGGCAGGGCCGAGCAGGTCGTTCGGCTGCTCACTCGGCTGCACGATCTGTTCGATGTTGTTGATGACCACGACGCCGACCATGATCGTGATGGCAATGACGACTCGTGCCCAGCCCAACTTGAAGGCGCTTTGATGGAGCCGCGTCAGGATATCGTTGAGCGGTCGGGTGATGGCTCGAGCGCCGTAGGTCAGCACGGCGATCGTCAGAATGGCGAACACCGCGAGCCGCGGTGAGTCGAATGTGGAAAACGAAGCGCCCTGCTGAATCGCCGAGGCGAGGGTGAAGGCGATGCTGTTGCCGAAGAATATCGACCAGTTGATCAGCAGCACCGAACTGCCGGTTCCGAGTGCGAAGGGCTGGCGATTCTCCGCATGGAACAGATTCAGCACCGGCGGGTTGAGATTGAAGATCTCGAGGGCCGTACGCTCCGGCAGATGACCTTCGGTCAACACGTGTTCGAGCATCCGCAGGCGGTTTGCCGTGAGCCAGAACACGAAGAGGGCGAACGACAGACTCGCAATCGGCAGAATCGACTTGGGAATCTCGTATTCGCCGATGAAGATCGAATCGGCCGCAATGTTGCTTTCGAGCTGATTCAAACCGGCGAACAGCACGGTAAGGATCGTGCCCGCGATGCTGATCCAGAAAATGTTCGACAACGCATCGATCGATCGCACCAGCGCGGCCGCCTGGACGTTCAATGGCCGCAGTTCGGCTGGTGCGGGTGTCGGTTCTTCGCTCATGACCGATCCCTGGAGTTCGGCGCGCCAGTCTACACCGTCGTGAAAGCGGGGCAGTTTCCTGGCGGGAGCCAAGTTGCTAGGCTGGCGGGTCTACTTCTACGGGATGCGACACATGAAACTCGGACTCATCACTGGCTACTCGGGCCGCGGCATGGGCCTGCCGCTCGACCTCATCAAACAGGCCGAGAAGCTCGGCTACGAATCGGTGTGGACCTCGGAAGCCTACGGCTCCGACGCAGTCACGCCGGCGGCATGGATCCTGGCGAACACCACCAAGATCAAGGTCGGGACGGCGATCATGCAGATGCCAGCGCGCACGCCTGCTATGGCGGCGATGACGGCAATGACGCTGGCGCAGTTGTCGGGCAACCGCTTCATCGTCGGCTTGGGTGCGTCCGGCCCGCAGGTCGTCGAGGGCTGGCACGGCGTTCGCTACGGACGCCCGGTCACGCGCCTCAAGGAGTACATCGAAGTGATGCGCAAGATCTTCGCCCGCGAAGGCGCGCTCACGTATGACGGCAAGGAATACCAGATTCCCTATGCGGGTGAAGGGGCGACCGGCCTCGGCAAGCCGCTGAAGAGCATTCTGCATTGCGAAGAGCGCATTCCGATCTACGCGGCCACGCTGACGCCGGCAGGCGTCGAGGCGGCAGCGGAAGTGGCCGACGGTTTCTTCCCGGTGTGGATGGATCCGGAGCAGTTCAGCGTGTTCAAGACGCCAATCGACAAGGGCTTCGCCAAAGCAAAGGGCAGAACCCTGGCGGACTTCGACGTCGCACCGTTCGTGACGGCGATCATGGCCGACGACGTCAAGCAGGCAATGATGCCGGTGCGCGGCAACATGGCCCTGTACATCGGTGGCATGGGCGCGCGCGGCAAGAACTTCTACAACGACTACGCGACCCGTCTGGGCTTCGGCGAAGAGGCGATCAAGATCCAGGATCTGTTCCTGTCCGGCCGCAAGGACGAGGCGATGGCGGCAGTGCCCGAGGAACTGATCGATGCGTGCCATCTGCTCGGACCGGCCGACCGCATCAAGCAGCGTCTCGCGCGCTGGAAAAAGGCCGGCTCCACGGGTCAGGTCGGCTCGATGCTGA
>JBFKCZ010000484.1:0-2879 GCA_041620035.1 Pseudomonadales bacterium | reverse complement strand
TATTCGAGCAAGCCGTGGACGCGGGGCCGCGCTACCCCGCGCGGGTGAGCTTCGGGCAAGGCTACGTGCGCGGGTCGCTGTTCGAGATCTTCGACGAGAACCGCCGCGAGCATCCCATCCTCGTACCGGCGGTGCGTGATGCACCGCCGAACCGGTTCGCGCACGTCCGGTTCCACAACGGCACGCTGTGGCGCTGGAATCGGCCGCTGATCGGCTTCGACTTCGATGGTCAGGTACACGTTCGGATCGAGCATCGCGTCGCGCCGGCCGGCCCGACCGTCAAGGACTGTCTCGCAAACAGCGCGTTCTACTTCGGGCTCGTTCGCGGCCTGGGACTCGACGCGACGCCACTCGATACGAAGCTGCCGTTCGCGACGGCACGTGACAACTTCTACAGCGCGGCCCGATACGGCCTTAGCAGCCGCGTGCGCTGGGTGATCGGCGGCAAGGAACGCGAGCTCGGCATGCGCACGCTGATCATGGACGAGCTGATGCCGATCGCACGGCTTGGTCTCGAGGATCGCGACGTGCCCGCGGCAGAGATCGACGAGTATCTCGGCATCGTCGCGGCGCGGGTCGACTCGTCACAGAACGGCGCGGCCTGGCAGCGCCGCTGGGTGACGATGAATGGCCCGGATTTCCATGCCCTGACGCGCGCCTATCGCGCTTTGCAGGAAGCCGGCGCGCCCGTCCACACCTGGCCGTTGTGACGCTGCGTCCGCGCATCTTCGACGAGCTGCCGGCGGGACTCATCGAGCGATCGGCAGCCGAGCTCGCCGCTGCCCTCGGCGGTCCGACGCTGATCCATCTTCGAGGGCGACGAGATCCCGCGCTGTTCGTTTCGGTCCTGCTGCACGGCAACGAGGTGAGTGGGTGGAATGCACTGCGCCGATTGCTCGCAACTGCGCGGCCGCTACCGCGCTCTCTGGTGGCGTTCATCGGCAATGTGCACGCGGCAGCGGAGGGTGTCCGCTCGCTCGACGGTCAGAACGACTTCAATCGCATCTGGCGGGGTCCGGTGCACGGCCCCGAAGCCGAGCTGGCCGCAGCCATGCGAGCCTGGTTGCACGACGTGCCGCTGTTTGCCGCGGTCGATCTGCACAACAACACCGGCCACAACCCCCACTACAGTGTGCTGACCCGGCTCGACGCCGAGTGCCGCGGCCTCGCGTACCTGTTTGCGAACCGAGCCGTCTACATCGAAGAACCGGATACGGTGCTCGCGCGACTGTTCGACGACATCTGCCCCGCAGTGACGCTGGAGCTCGGTCCGATCTGGGACCCGATGGCCGAGGAGCGCGCCTTCGATTTCCTGATGCGCTGCCTGAACCTCACCACCATTCCTGCCGCCGGCGGCGCGATGTCGCTGTTCCAGACGCGAGTGCGGGTGCACGTCGACCCGCACATCGAGTTCTCGTTCGCCGATGACGGACGCTCAACGCCGCTCGTGCTGACGAGCGGGGTCGAAGGGGTGAACTTCCACGCGCTGCCGATCGGCACGCGCTTTGGACGCAGCGAACGACCACTCGCCGAGGTCTTGCACGTGCTCGATGGCGACCATCGCGACGTCACCGACGACTTCTTCCTGCTTCGCGACGGCGATATCGAGCTCCGCCGCGCCGTCGTACCGGCCATGTACACCACCGATGCGCACGTGGTGCGGCAGGACTGTCTGTGCTACTTCATGGAGCCGATGCCGTGATGTGTATGCGCTTGTGCCATCCGGTGATCGCTTTCGGCCAGAAACAGACATCGAGGTCCGATTCATTGCCTAGTTACGTATCACTTAGGATCTCGGCTGTTCCGTACGGCGCCAATTCGAAAGAACATAGAAACAGCCCTGTACGCCTTGTCCGGTGGTGGCCTGCGCCGACTCAACTCGCCGCTTGCAGTTCCTTCTCCTCGCTCTCGATCATCGCTAGGATCTTCGGGCCATCGCGTTTGCGAAAACGGCGAGCGCGCCAGCTCGCGATCAACGTAAAGATGATCAACAGCGGAATCCAGCCAAAGAACAGGATAAAGAAGGCCTGCCCCGACCCACTGAGGCCGCCCGGCCCGCCGAACTCGAAGATCTCCGTCGCGGCCGCGAGAAATGCGCCGAGCAGGGACAGCGGAAACATCAACCAGTAGCGCATCCTGAGAATCTGAAACAACGCCAGCGGTACCGGCTTCGTCTTGCCCGACGTGCGGTCGAACATCAGGACATAAAGTCCCTCATCCTTGCCCCGCGGAATCGCCCAAACCGCTGTTACGTACAAACCGTTGGTAAAGTTGACGTTGGCGTCCGTCAGGTTGACGCTGTGTGTTTCCGTATCTCCGACCAGGTCGAAGGACTCGTAGGTCGTCCTCGTAACGCTCTGGCGAATACTCGTTCCGCTGCTGACATGCTGTGTCGTAACTGTCGTCGTGGTCGTTGTCGAGGACTTGCGGTAGTTCGCGACGGTCCCGCTGAACCAGTGCAGCGTGTAGCGGCGAAACCCGGCCCGCAATTGCTTCGGGTCTTTCTTGCTGATGCCGAAGCGACGCGTTTCGCGATACAGGAACGGCAGCATGAACACCACCATGCCCGCAATGAACAGTATCGATTCGGTCTTCTCCTCGGCGGTCTGCTTGTCCCACCGCGACTTCGGCTTCATGCCGAATCCTTCGCTCGTGAGTGCACGCCCGCGGGCTGCCAGCGCCGCGTGCTCGGCATCGGCGTAGCCCAGCTCACGCAGTGTTGCGGCCGAGAAATACGTACTGATGGTTGCCGCTCGCAGATCCTCGTCGAGCTCGTAGCTGCTCGCGGCCAGGTACCAGCGTGTCCACGCCGACTCGCCGCCGTCCGCGCTTACTTTCGGTGCCACGAGCTCAGCCTGCGATTGGATCCATTTGTCGGC
>JBFKCZ010000483.1:0-2893 GCA_041620035.1 Pseudomonadales bacterium | reverse complement strand
GGGAGAAGTTCGTCACCACGACGAGCGACCCGGTGGCCGGCGCGAAGGTGACGGCCACGGTGCGGGCTTCGTCACGCTGCACCGTGACGCGTTCGACGTGGTCGAGGTGGAAGCGATGCGAGAGCTTGATGACGACTTCACCGGGCGCGACAGCAATCGTGGTCGGTGTCGCGCCGCGACGCACTCCGTCGACCACGAGGTCGGCGCCATCGGGCTGCGACGTGACATCGAGGGTCGCGGTACCGAACAGCAGCCGTTGACTGATGCCGCCGACCATCCAGTCGGCCGCCACCAGCACCGCCACGAGTGCGCCCAATCCAATCAGGAGTCTTCTACGGCGCACTGCGCTCTCCGGTACGGCTCCACCGCATTGTGCGCATGCCATCCGCGCCGCGACAAACCGGCAGCGTTCATTGCCCGGTGTGCTTCATCAGTGACCGCGCGCAGAGCCGTCTGCCATACTCGACAGCGGGGGTGATCCGCATGTCCTGGTCCGACGAAATCGACGAACTGAAACGCCGCGAAGCACTCGCCTTCGAGATGGGCGGCGCCGAGAAGGTGGCCAGGCAGCACGAGTTCGGCAAGCTGACCATTCGCGAACGCATAGCGCTGATCAGCGATACCGATTCGTTCCATGAAATCGGCACGCTTGCCGGCGTGGGTCAGTACGACAGCGAAGGCAACCTCACGAGTTTCACGCCATCCAACTTCGTGTTCGGGATGGCAACCCTGGACGGCCGCCCGGTGCTGCTTTCCGGCGACGACTTCACCGTGCGCGGCGGCTCAGCGGATGCATCGATTCCCGGCAAGCGGCTGAAAGCCGAGGGCCTCGCGCTGGAACTCAAGCTGCCACACGTGCGCCTGGTGGATGGCATGGGCGGCGGCGGTTCCGTGAAAACCATCGAGATGGCCGGCCGCACGTACATTCCCGAACTGCGCGGCTGGGAGACGGTGGTGCGTCATCTGGCCGTGGCGCCATCCGTGTCGCTCGCGCTCGGATCGGTGGCGGGCATCGGCGCCGCCCGGGTCGCCACCTCGCACTACTCGGTCATCGTGCGCGATACCGCACAGATGATGATTGCGGGTCCAGCTCTGGTCGACTGGGCGCAGCTCGGCGATGTCACCAAGGAAGAACTCGGCGCCAGTCGCATCCATACGCGCAACGGTGCGATCGACGACGAAGCGAACTCAGAGGCCGAAGCGTTCGAGTTCGCGCGCCGATTCCTGTCCTACCTGCCGACGAACATCGACGAACTGCCGCCCGTTGCGACATGCGACGACGATCCGAAACGGCGCGACGAAACGCTGCTCGACATCGTGCCGAAAGACCCGCGCAAGGTGTTCAAGATGCGCAAGGTACTCGACAGCGTGCTCGATCACGCGAGCTTCTTCGAAATCGGTCGCCAGTGGGGCCGCTCGATCATCACGGGGCTCGCGCGGCTCGACGGCGTGCCGGTCGCGGTGTTTGCGGAGGACCCTTTCGTCTACGGCGGCGCCTGGACGGCGGATTCCTGCCGCAAGCTCACCCGCCTCATCGATCTCGCATCGACGTTCCATCTGCCGCTCGTGCACTTCGAGGATTGCCCGGGGTTCCTGATCGGCAAGGACTCCGAGGAGCGCGCGACGATCCGCATGGGTTCCCAGGTGCTCGCAGCGCTCGGTCAGTCACCCGTGCCGTTCATCACGATCATCGTGCGCAAGGCCTTCGGTGTCGCGGGCGGTGCGAATCACAAACCTGGCAGTCATCACTTCCGGGCGGCCTGGCCGTCCGGCGACTGGGGCTCGCTGCCGATCGAGGGCGGCATCGAAGTCGCCTACAAGGCGGAGCTCAACGAAGCCGCCGACTACCAGGCGCACCTCGGCAAGATCAAGGAGCGGCTCAACCGGCTGCGTTCGCCGCTGCGTTCTGCGGAGTATTTCGAGATCGAGGAGATCATCGATCCACGCGACACCCGACCGACGCTCACGCGCTGGGTGCAGTTGGCCCGCAAAGCCTTGCGGCCGGGTCCGGTCGCATTCGGCTATCGGCCTTAGCGCGGCCGTACACCATCCACGTCCTGGCGCTGCCGGGGATCAGGCCTTTGGTTCGCCCCGCCCCGGCCAGATGTAGCCCGCTTTCACGATGCATTCGATCAACGCGGGTTGTCCCTTCGCGGATGCGGCGAGCGCATCGTCGAGCGCCTTGCCGAAGGCATCGGGCTTTTCCACACGCGCCGCCCAGGCGCCGAGCGAGCGCGCGAGATCGGCATAGTGCCCGCCCTGATAGTTGGCGCCGAAGGATTCGTGGGCCTTCACCAGCGACGGTGTTTCGATGGCCATGATGCCGTTGTTGAACACGATCGTGACGACCCCGAGCTGGTTGCGCACCGCCGTGTCGATGTCCATGCCGACCATGCCGATGGCAGAGTCGCCCATCACGTTGACGCACACTTTCTCCGGATGCGCGAGCTTGGCGCCCATGATCGCGCCCAGTCCGAACCCGAGCTGTGTGGTCTTGCCCCAGCCGAGATAGCTGCGCGGCGTCGTTGCTTCCCAGAACGAGATCAGTTGCTCGCGCGGTGTACCCGCATCGTGGGTGATGATCGTCTGGTTCGGATCGAGCCGCTCCATCAGTTCATGAACGATGCGGAACTGATTGATGGGCACCTCGTTCGACGTGAGCTCGCCCTTCCACTTCGAGAGAAACGCCTGCTTGCGACTGCGTACGTCCTCGGCCACCTTCCCGGGACCGCGGCGCACCTTGCGTCGCTCGAGTTCGGCGTTGATCGCTGCGAGTGAGAGCTTGGCATCGCCAACCAGGGGATACGCAACCGGGTAATCCTTGTTGATATCGGCTTCGCTGTTGGTCGCCTGAATCATCACTTTGCCGTTCGGCGCGTTGGTGCCGTACAGC
>JBFKCZ010000482.1:0-2906 GCA_041620035.1 Pseudomonadales bacterium | reverse complement strand
CGGCGCTGTACGAAGCGGTGCTGCTCGACTTCCAGCGCAGTCGTGGTATCACGATCAAGCCCACACAGCGGGCCCTGGTCGACAAGCTGCACGAGATCCCCGCGATGATCTTCGTCTGCGCGCAGGGCCCGGCGCCGGGTCCGGAACTGCCGATGCAGGTGGCGTTCTACGGTTCGATCCTGCCGGCGGCCTGGTCGCTCATGCTCGCGCTGCGCGCCCGTAACCTGGGTGCGACCTGGACGACCCTCCTCTCGGCACGGCAGCGCGACGTCGGCCGCATCCTCGGCATGCCCGAACAGGCCGTGCTGACGGTGATGCTGCCAGTGGCGCACACCAAGGGGGTGGTCTACCGCCGCGCCGACCGCCTCGACGCTGAGTCCGTGACGTACTGGAACCGCTGGGGCGGCCCGCCCGCCTAGCTGCATCTCGCCCCCGCAAGGAAACTATCCCCGGAGACGGAGACTCTCCCCGGAGCAGAGTCTCCGTCTCCGGGGACAGTGTCGGGACAGTGTCCGAAGCGTTACGTAACGGTTTCCTCGCACGGTCACCACAAGAATCCGACATGTCGGCCCGGGCGGCTCCCTAGCATGCGGGATACGAAATCTGTGCAGGCCCAACCCCTTGCCGACCCCCGTCGCCCGAGCCCGCTGGCTGGTCCTCCTCGGCGCGATCGTTGGGCTCGCGGCCTGTGGTGGGGGCGGTGGCGCCGGCGGCGGGGCCGCTGCCGCTCAGGGCAGCGCCGCGCCCTCCGCGGGTGGGGTTACTCCAGGTAACGGCAGCTTCGTCCTTCGCAGCATTCAGGTGTCCCCCTTCGCCGTCTGGGCCGATGAGTTGCCCAGCGTGACGATCACGGTCACGGCGCAGGCGTCCACCGCAGCCGGCGTGCGGCTCGAACTCGGTTACTTCGACGGGCTGCCCGGCGGCAGCGGCAACCACATCCGGCGCGCCATGTTCGACGACGGCACCCACGGAGATGTGCGGGCGAACGACGGGATCTGGACGCTGACGTTTGCGCCAGGGCTTGCGGTGCCGCCGTCACTGCGCCTCTACGATCAGCAGATCGACGCCATCCCGTTCTCGATTGCCGCACTCGACGCCGGCGGCGCCGAGGTTGCCCCGGGCAATGCGTTCGACGCGCGCATCGAGCTCGCGGTGCTGGATCGGATCCTGGCCGGCCAATTCCCCACCCGGTCACTGGCGGCTGGTATCACTGCCACCGAGTACATGGTCAACGTGGTCGCGCCCGACTTCGACGCCCAGCGGCTCGCGGGGATCACCGAGCGACTCTACGGTGCGCTCGGTGCCGATCCGTTCGACTTCATCGCGCTGTTCCACAGCCGGGCCACCGGCGACGGCATTCCGCGCTCCCTGGGTGTACGCAATGACGTCGAAGGCATCAACCTCGGTCAGTACGATCATTCGGCCGCGTACGGCAGCGCCGGACGACTCCAGCAACTCGTGTTTCAGAACAGCCACACCCTGGGTGTGGAGGTCAATCACGAGTTCGGTCACCGATGGGGCGCGTTCCTGAACGATCCCGCCCTCAATCTGTCGCTGCACACCGGCTTTCACTGGGGACCTTCGAATCACGTCGGACAGATGGGCAACGGTCCGCACCTGACGCCCACGAGCGAGGGTCGATACCTCGTCGAGAACGCCAATGGCTCGGAGACCTTCGTCGCCAATGCATTCTCTCCGCTCGAGCTCTACCTGATGGGGCTCGCATCGCCGGCAGAAGTCGCGGCGCTACGCTTCGTGACCGATCCGGCGGTGCCTGTCCGCTTCGGCGAAACGTTACCTGCGTCTTCCACGCGCATGGTGTCGATCGACGACATCGTCGCGACCTACGGCGAACGTGTGCCGTCGGCGAGCACCGCGCAGAACGCATTCACCGCCGCATTTGTCGTCGTATCAGATGTCTCGCTGAGCGAGTCGGAGCGTGCGTTGACATCCGCGATTGCTCGCTACGCGGCCGGTACGTCGTCGGGCGGCAGCCGTGGCGGCGGTCTGTTCACGGTGCTCGATCCGCCCTCGTTCGGCGCTGCAACGGGTTTCCGCGCAACGCTGGAAACGCGAATCCCCTAAAGGCGCCATTACGCCGCGATCCCCTGCGAGCGGGTGGGCGCAACGACCAGGGTTTTCAATCCTCTGAACATCGGCGTTTCGCCCCAGTTTGGTCCGCCTTCCGCAAAGCGCAGGGCGGGGTAACGTTCGAACAGCTTCGTGAAGGCGATCTTTGCTTCGAGACGCGCCAGCGACATGCCCAGGCACAGGTGAATACCGTAGCCGAAGCTCACGTGCACTATCTTCTCGCGGCTGATGTCGAACCTGTCCGGATCGACGTTCACTTTGGGGTCGCGGTTGGCCCCCGCGATCGACAGCAACAGCACGTGACCCGGCTCGATCTTCAGACCGTGCAGCGAGATGGGTTCCTTGACCAAACGTACGGTGCACAGCACGGGCGGCTCGAAGCGCAGGCTTTCCTCCAGCGCGTTCGTCAATGCGGCCTCGCTGCTGCGGGCCAACGCCATCTGCGCAGGGTGCTGCAGCAGCAGGTACAGGCAGTTGCCGATCAGGCGGGTCGTGGTTTCATGACCGGCTGCAAGCAGCAGAATGCAGTTCGAATGGAGTTCGTCGAGCGTGAGCTTGTCGCCGGCCTCTTCAGCTGCGATCAGCTGCGAAATCAGGTCCTGCCCGGGACTGCGCCGTTTGGCAACGGTGAGGCGCGATAAGTAATCCCGCATCTCCATGTTCGCTTCGGCGGAACCGCGAATCATGCCTGGATTGAAGATGTCGGTGCCGCCCACGAGCGCTTCGGACCAACGCTCGAACAGATGCCGGTCGGCGCGCGGTACTCCCATCATCTCGGCGATGACGATGGCCGGCAGCGGCTTCGCGAGGGCCTG
>JBFKCZ010000481.1:0-2912 GCA_041620035.1 Pseudomonadales bacterium | reverse complement strand
GGTATCTCCATCCTGGCGCAGGCCAACGCTCAGCCGCAGCTGGTTCTGTCTCTCCTCCAGTAATTGGAGAAAGGAGAAGGACGTGGGCGCGACGGTGGGATGATTCTCACCGTCGCTTCCTCGGCAAATGAGTTGTGAGGTCCGTTATGCAAGACGTCAATCAAGTTGCATTGCAGGGTTCGCCAGCCGGCGGACGCGCGGTGGTAACCGACGTCGTTCGCAAGGACGCGTTGACGGGCAATGCAGGCGCCAACAGAGGCGCACCGGCAAACACGGGCAGTAGCAGCGGCAAACCTTTGCCGCGGTTGACTGATCCAGCCAGCGCGGAACGCAGGGAACAGGTGGTGGCGAACTCTCGCCAGCACGTGGAACGGGCGATCGCGCATCTCAACGACTACGTACAGTCGATGCAGCGCGATCTTCAGTTCTCCCTGGACGAAGCTTCGGGCAAGGCGATCGTACGCGTCATAGACCGGAGCACGCAGGAAGTGGTCCGGCAGATTCCCGGTGACGTAGCACTGCAACTGGCACGGAACTTGAAGTCCCAGCAGATGCAGATGGCCAGCGAAGCACACGGTTCGCTGGGATTGATCGACACCCGGATCTGAACGCAGGTCGTTGCAGATCTCTCTGGGAGCGGCGTCGACGAAGGATCGTCGCGCCGCGTCCCGGTTCACGGAAGTAAAAGATGGCTTCAATTCAGTCCCTGGGCATCGGGTCGGGCTTGCTGACTTCGAAGCTGCTCGACGACATCATCGGTGCCGAGCGCAAGGCAACCGATTTGCGCATCGACACGCGCAAGGCCGAGCTGCAGGCCAAGGTTTCGGCATTTTCCGCGGTTCGCAGCAGCGTCGATGCGCTGCGCAACGCAGCCAAGGCCCTCGGAAACGCATCGACGGTGCTGCCGAGTCTGGCAACGTCGAGCAACCCCAATGCGGTCACGGCCACGGCCGGCTCCGCGGCCGGCGCCGCGGTACACACCGTGGAAGTCACGGCGCTCGCCCGTGCACACACGATCGCCAGCGTACGGTTCGACGACATCACATCGGTCGTCGGTACGGGAACGCTCGATTTTCGCTTTGGCACCACCGCCTTCGACCAGAACGGTGTCTATCAGTCGTTTACGGAGAACACGGCGCGTCAGCCTGGATCCGTCGTCATCGACTCGACCAACAACACGCTCGCCGGCGTTCGCGACGCGATCAACAAGGCGAACGTGGGTGTCAAGGCAAGCATCGTCAACGACGGTGACGGCTATCGCCTGGTCATGATTTCCACGAAAACCGGCGCGAGCCATGGCATGGAGGTCACGGCGACCGAAGGGGCCACGGCGGGTCTGTCGGCCCTGTCCTTCAATCTCGCCGCAAGCGCCCCGGGCACGAACATGAGTCAGACGGTGGTCGCCGAGAATGCACGCGCCGTCATCGACGGCATCGCGATCACGAGGGATACGAACAAGATTTCGGGTGTGATCGACGACGTCACTTTCGATCTCCTGGCAACCAACGCCGGTGCACCGGCGGCGGTGAGTATCGGGCGTGACGAGACCGTGATCGGCGACAAGCTGCAGGCCTTCGTCGATGCGTTCAACGACGTGAAGGCGTTGACCAACGAGTTGACTGCCTTCAATCCCGAACAGAAGAGCGGATCGCTGCTGACGGGGGATGCGGCTTTGCGCGGGCTTGCGAGTCAGCTGCGCAGGATCATGGGCAGCGCCGTCTCGGGACTGGGCACCGACTCGATCCGCTCGCTCGTCGATCTCGGCATCACGACCGACCAGAACAGCAGCTTCTTTCTCGCGTTCGACCGCAGCAAGCTCGCCGCCGCGATGAGCCGGGATGCCGGCGCAGTCGCCGGATTACTCGCGACGCGCAAGAGCGCCAGCGACTCACTGATCGAGTTCGTCGGTTTCGCGAACAAGACCGAGCCGGGCGACTACCCAGTGCAGGTCTCTCGAGTGGCCACGCGCGGTGTGTTGCTCGCCGCATCGCTGCCCCCTGGGCGCTTCAACAACATTTCGATCGACGATGACAACGACGAGTTCGGCATCTCGGTAGACGGTACGGCATCAGGCACCATCCGATTGACCCAGGGTAGCTATGCCAACGGTGCCGCCATGGCCGCAGAGATCGAAGCGCGCATCAACGCCGATTCGGCACTGGCTGCAGCGGGCGCGCGGGTTGCGGTTGCCTTCAACGCGACCGACGACCGCTACGAGATCACGTCACGGCGATACGGCTCGAATTCCATCGTCGCCATCACGAGCGTGGATACCAGATCGGCGTTCGACCTGGGCCTCGCTGTCGATGACGGTGTCGCCGGGCGCGGGGTCGACGCGGAAGGCTTGATCAACGGCATCGTTGCAACCGGCAAAGGGCAGTTTCTGTCCATTCCCAGTGGTCCACAGCCGTCGAGCGGGGGCTTCTACAAAGGGGTGTCCATCGCGACGCTTCCCGTCGTTCTGGATGCGGGCAACGCCTCGTTCACGGTGGCCGTCAACGGCGTGACATCCGCGACGATCAATCTCACTCAGGGCAGCTACGCCAGCGGCAACGCTTTGGCCGCGGAGATGCAGACTCAGATCAACGCCGACGGGAATCTGTCGGCGGCAGGTGCATCGGTGAAAGTTTCGTTCGACAGTGCGCGCAGTTCTTTCGTGATCACGTCGGACAAGCTCGGCGCCACGTCGAGCGTAGCGATGATCGACGTACCCGCAGCGACCGGCGCAGCGTTGGGATTGGCGGCAGGCGCAGGTGTTGCGGGTCGAGACGCAACGACGGTGGGTGATCGCGCCGGTGGCATTCAGATCAAGGTGCTGGGTGGAACCACGGGCGACCGCGGTACGGTTTCCATGGTGCGCGGTGTCATGAACCGTATCGATCGGTACCTGAGCGATGCGCTGTCGTTCTCGG
>JBFKCZ010000480.1:0-2914 GCA_041620035.1 Pseudomonadales bacterium | reverse complement strand
TCCGCGTACTCGATCTCGGGTTGCCGCTCGATGTCGACTACCTTCGCACCCCGGTCACGCATGGTCTCCATCATCCACACGATGTAGTCCGCGTGCGCATCGATGGCATCGGTGAAGTTGAAGCTGCCCCCGCCACCCTGCGGGCCCGAAACAATGAACAGATTCGGAAAGCCATGGCTGTGCAATCCGAGGAACGTCTTCGTGCCTTCCGACTCCCATTTCTGCTTGAGCGTCCGGCCGTCGCGGCCAGTGATCATGTTGAAGGTCGACGTCGCCATCCATTGAAAGCCCGTGGCGTAGATCAGCACATCCAGCGGGTACTCGACGCCATCATGAACGACGCCGCGCTCGTTGATGCGACTGACGCCCATCGGCGCGGTGTCGATCAGGTGCACGTGGGGCAGATTGAACGTCGGCAGATACTCGTCGTGGAACGTCGGGCGTTTGCAACCGTAGGGATAGTAGGGCTTTAGCGCAGCAGCCGTCTTCGGGTCTTTGACGATGGCATCTACCCGCGCGCGAATCTGCTCCATGATGCGGAAGTTGGAGTCGAGCTGCTTCTCGATGAGTTCCTCCATGTCCAGTGCACGCTCGTGCTGCTTGCGCTCCTTGAAGTCCGGCACCTTGCCGGCGAGATAGTCGTCGTTCGCCTTCATCGCGGTACGCCCCGCCGAGATCTTGGCAAAGCGCGCCCGCCGCGCGCGCGCCCAACCCGGTTCGTTGGCCCACGTGCGAATCTCATCCTCTGTCGTGGCGCGTTGATCGCGCACGTCGATCGACGAAGGCGTGCGTTGAAACACGTAGAGTTCCTTCACGATCTTGGCGATCTCCGGTATCACCTGCACCGCCGTGGCGCCAGTGCCGATGATTCCAACGGTCTTGCCTTTCAAGTCGACGTGATAGTTCCAACGCGACGTGTGGAATGCTTCGCCCCGATAGCTCTCCATGCCCTGGATACGCGCCAGTTTCGGGGTGGTCAGAATGCCGTTGGCGAGCACGACGAACCGCGCACGCATCCGGTCGCGGCGATCGGTGGTCACGATCCAACGCCGCTCCGCTTCGTCCCACTCCGTCTCCTCCACCGTCGTGTGAAACAGGCAGTGATCGTAGAAGCCGAACTTTTCCGCCATCTTCTGGCAGTACTCGAGGATCTCGAAGCCCGACGCAAATTTCATGGTCGGGACATACTCCATTTCTTCCAGAAGCGGCAGGTAGCTGTACGCCTCCACATCGCAAGCGATGCCTGGATAACGATTCCAGTACCAGGTACCGCCCACGTCACCGCCCTTCTCGCAGAACCGGACATCGGTGAAGCCGGCAGCGCGTAGCTTCTGCCAGAGCAGCAGACCTGCGAAGCCGGCACCCACGACGAGGATCTCGCACTCATCGTCCAGGACAGCGCGCGGAACAGGGCCGGCCGAGTAGACATCCTCGAGATACTTGGCGAACTCGCCCTCCATCGCGATGTAGTCGGCAGCACCGCGGCGCTGCTCCTTGAACTCCCGGTACTTGGCCTGTTCGGCGGCATTGAAGACCGCCCCTGCCGGCAACTCAGGCAGCGTCGTGAGCGATTCGTCGTCGACGATCGAGTAACCCTTGCCGGCGATGCGGTCGGTCGCCTTGGCGGCACGCGTTGCGAAAATCTTGTGGCCGGTGGCGGGGTCGATGCGGATCGCCTGGGTCATGCGGTGAACTCGTCGAAGTAGAATGCGCCGAGAATAAACGGCGGCGCAGTGCGGCGTAACCCCCCGGGAAGCCAGGAAGCTCTGCAAGCTTCCCTAGGTCGGCACCGTGCGCCCGCCCCGTTCCGACGCCCAGATGCCGGCGAACACCAATGCCAGCGCGGCGCCGTGATACCAGTGGAAGCGCTCACCGAGGAACGCCACCGCCAGCACCGCGGCGAACACCGGTGTCAGATTGACGAAGAGTCCGGCCCGCCCCGGCCCGATGATCTCCACACCGCGAATGAAGAGCAGTTGACCCAGCAACGACGGTAGCGCGGCGATCGCAACGATCAGAATCCAACCCGTCGTCGTGGGCCAGATCGCATCGCCCGCCAGCCATTCGTACCCCGCGAGGGGCACGGACGTGATGAACGCCGCCACGGCAAGTACCGCAAAGAACGACAGCGGTGACACGGCAGGACGCGAACGCAGGGCAACGGTGTATGCCGCGTACAGGAGCACGGCACCGAGCACCAGCAGATCGCCACCGTTGAAATCGGTGGCGATGAGCCGGTGCCATTCCCCATGCGACACGACGAGCAGCACACCGATCATGGCGGCGATCACACCCACCACTTGCAACGGGGTGATCGGCACACCGAAGCGCACGAACACGATCAGGAAGATGAAAATCGGCATCGTCGCTTGCGTGATGCCGAGATTGAGCGCGGTGGTGTAGTGCGCAGCGACATAGAACAGCGCGTTGAACGTCGTGAAACCGAGCGCACCCATCACGGCGATGCGGCCGAGATGAGGACGTAGAGCAGGCCAATCCGCCACCAGCGCGCGCCGGGCGATCACCGCCAGCACGAGCAAAACCAACAACCAGCGCAGTGCGACCAGCACCATGGGCGATGCTTCGCCGACGGCGAGCTTCGCGAAGATCGTATTCGCGCTCCAGCACAACGACGTCGTCGCAAGCATCAGCCACGCGAGCGGTTCGCGCCCTGCCGCGTGCACCGTGTCATCCGCGACAACGGTTCGCTCCGTGGTCGACATCGCTGCCTGTCCTCAGATTGGGTTGGGCCGTACGGCCCAGCGCAGGATAGCATCTGACCATGACCGATGATCCCACCAGCGAACTGTGGCCAAGCATTCGGGTGCATCCGGATCGGCGGATCATCGACGACGCAGCGCTGGTACTCACTGCCGTACATATCCCGTCGAGCATCGAACCCGAGGGCGCCGGC
>JBFKCZ010000479.1:0-2923 GCA_041620035.1 Pseudomonadales bacterium | reverse complement strand
GTGTCGCGGCCCGCGCCGAGTGCGTCACCGCGACCGCCAGTCACGCAGAGCCAGCCGCTGAGCCTCGGTGAACGCGTCACGCGCGACGCGCTGCGCATGGTGGGAACACCCTACGTGTATGGCGGTGCATCGCCGTCGGGATTCGACTGCAGTGGCCTCGTGTACTGGGCGTACCGAAACGCCGGCGTGCGTT
This sequence comes from Pseudomonadales bacterium, assembly GCA_041620035.1. Taxonomy (GTDB): domain Bacteria; phylum Pseudomonadota; class Gammaproteobacteria; order Pseudomonadales; family Azotimanducaceae; genus SZUA-521. Next base: position 2,730 of record JBFKCZ010000479.1, on the reverse strand, counting down.
TGCCACGCACGTCGCGGGATCAGCAACGCACTGCACGCGCCATCGATGCTCGCAGCTTGCGGCCGGGCGACCTGTTGTTCTTCGATACGCCGGCAAAGAGCGGTCACGTCGGTATCTACATCGGCAATCGCAAGTTCGTACACGCACCATCGTCGGGCGGGCATGTGTCGGTCGTCGCTCTGGACCGGGGGTACTACGCGACGCGCATGATCGGCGCGGGTCGCGTCCTGCCGTAGCGTGGTTGCAGCGCCCCTGCTGGCGGGGTACAACCCGCGAACCATTCGAGATTTCCATCATGTCGTGGATCGCCACTGTAGATGCGGGCACACCGCTCGAAGCCGTACTCAACCATCGCCCCGATCTGGCCGCCCGCTACCGCGCGTTCTATCGATCGATCTTTACCGACGGGCTCGTACCGCGAAGAACCCTCGAACTGTGCCGCCTGCGCATCGCCGCGATTCACGACTGCGCCGCGGAAGCGGTCGTGCGCGACACGGCGGTGTCGCTCGGCGAAGCTGAATTGGCTGCCCTGCAGGCCGGCGCCTGCGACGGCTTTTCATCCGCCGAGCGAGCCGCACTCGCGCTGGCAGAACTGATTCCGTTCGCGCACCACTCGATCAGCGACGCGCAGATGGCTGCGGTACGGGATGATCTCGGTGACGCGGGCTGTGTGGCCCTCGTGACGGCACTCGCGTTCTTCGACGTCAGCTGCCGCATGCGGCTCACCCTCGACATCGACGCCGAACCGGCGCATCTCTCGAACCCACCGCTGCGCCACGGCGCGCTCGTCTGACCGCACCGGAGCCAGCATGTCGACCAATCCCAGAGTGTCATCGGCCATCGCCGATCAGCCAGCCAGCTTCGCCACCGTGATGAGCCACACACCCAATCTCATCGGCAAGTTCTTCGACCTGTACGCGCACTTCTGGCAGCGCGGCATCGTGGCGGACGTGTTGAAGGAAATGACGCGGCTGCGCAATGCACGCATCACCGATTGCGGCTACTGAAAGAACGTGCGCTTCGACTCTGCCCGTGCGGCAGGGCTGACTGAGACCGCGGTGGAAGCCATCGCCGACGGCTACGAGAATCGATTGCCCGCGGCACAGACGGCTGCGCTGCAACTCACCGACGCCTTCATCGGCCGGCCGGCGAGCCTGACCGCGGAGTGCAAAGCTGCACTCAGGCGGCACTTCAGCGATGCCGAGATCGTCGAACTCACCCTGGGTGTGGGGTTGTTCCTCGGGATGTCGAAGGTGCTGATCTGTCTGGGACTGGAGCCGGAAACGATGCCGACCACGGTGCTGCCCACACCTGGCAGTCGCTGACCACGCAGCCCACGCTCAGGCCGAAACGCCTCGGATCCGGTCGTGAACGCGACCGAGCACATCGATCAGCGCATCGATCGTCCGCGCGCCGGCCTGAAACATCGCCGTCGCGTTCACCGCGCCCCACTGGAAGCCGCTGGAACGCAGAAACTCGGCGCGCTCGGCCACGCGGTCCATGTCCTGATAAAACGCCTTGCCGGTGGCATCGCGCGGTGGCACATCGATCATCATCTGACGGCCGATCTTCGCCGGATCACGGTCGGCGGCAACTGCGGCCGCTTCGATCGTGTCACGGGCGCGCTTCACCTCGGCCGCGTCGGTGTACGCAGTGGCGAGCCATCCGTCACCGAGTTCGCCGACCCGCCGCAACGCCCGGTCGCTCGTACCGCCGATCCAGATCGGAATGTCGCTCTGCGGTGGCTTCGGCTCCATCGCGATCGTGTCCGCGCGATAGAACTCGCCGTCGAAGCTCACCTCCTTGTCCCGCCAGCAGTGGCGCAGCAGCACGATGGCCTCGTCCATGCGTTGCCCGCGGTTGCCGAAGTCTTCGCTCAACGCTTCGTATTCGGCGACCTGCCAGCCCACACCGACCCCAAGTCGCACCCGACCCCCGGACAGCGTATCGAGTGTACTGATCTGCTTCGCCACCAGCACGGGCTGACGTTGCGGTAACACGAGCACTTCGGTACCCAGACCGATGTGCTCGGTCACGGCAGCCACGTAGGACAGGGTCATGAGCGCCTCGAGAATCGGCATCTGCGGCGGATACATCGGTGCTCGCCGCGTGGCCGTCGGATAGCCCATCACCACGTGATCGAACATATCGAGCTGGTCGTAGCCGATTCGCTCGATGGCGCGCGCGAGTTTCTGAACCCCGGCACTGCCCTCGCGATACGCCACACTCGGAAATTCGACGGACAGCTTCATCGGTCAATCACTCCTCGACGATTAGAGCCGCTCAGCCCATCGGCTTGCAGCGAAACGTTCCGGCGGCTTCACTGCGACCCGAACCCTGGTAGTACTTTGCCGTGCCATCCGCGCCGAGCACGATGGCGTTGCCCGACCAGGACCAGGTCTGTACATCGCCGTCGCGACGATACGATGCGGGAATTCTCTGCGTCTGCATCTTCACATAACTCGCCGAAGACCTGCTCACGAGCACCAGCACGTTGCCGCGCTGGCCCGGGTACGAACAGCCGTACGTGGCTTCTTCGGCTGAGGCCACGCCCGGCCACGCCAGGAGCATCGGTACAACCGCCCAGATCACGAAGATACGCATCGGCGGCATCCCACACGCACAACGAATGCGCCATTACATGCGCTTCCACGACGCATGGGAAGCCCAGGCTGGCAGCAGGTCAGTACGTGCCGATACGCGTCAGCACCCCCGCCGCCCGTCTGGCAC
>JBFKCZ010000478.1:0-2923 GCA_041620035.1 Pseudomonadales bacterium | reverse complement strand
AGCACGTTCGATTTGTCGAAACGAAATGCCGGAAACGTCGTTGATATTTCCGAACGATCTAAAGCCGTCCGGCGTTCCGATCCAGGATCAGTCGTCGGCGCCGTTGACGAGGTTCGAAGGTGGGAGTGCGCGGTGGCTCTGCGCGGATGCGTGGGCGGGCGCGCTGCGCGGACCGCGACTGTCGAGGGCATCGAGCCGTTCGGACAGTGCGCCGAACGCGGCGTTCAGCACGGCGCCCGGTGTCTCGTAGTTGCCCGTAGCGTCGAGCACTTTGAGGCGGTCGCGGAAGCGCTTGAGCTCGCCGGTGAACTGGGTGCCGAGGTTCTTGTCGGCGGCCTTCCACTCGTCCATCCATCGGTCGCGCGAAGCGCTCTTGCGATAACGGCGCTGGCGCTGCGCGCTCTTCAGCCGCTGCCACACCGGCTTGTACTTGGGGAGGGTCTGATCGGCCCATCGGGCCACTGCTGGCGTACCGGCGGCGCACGCCATGCGAAACTGCATGCGCTCGCTGGGCGTCAGTGTATCGAACGCGTAGTCGCGAACGTAACTGGCGAGCCAGTCGTCCATCGGAACCTTGGTCACTTTCCCCATGGGCAGGACTGTATACCTGCCACGCAGCGTTGTTGTGGGGCGTTTGTACGTCGCTGCGCACTTGCTCGTCAAGGTGACGGTCCGCAGAATCGGCCGCTCGGTGTCGTGGAGGTGTGAGGTGCAGTGGAACTACGGTGACATTCTCGATGCAGTGGATGCGGCCACGCCCGGCGACCGTCTCGCGCTGGTGCACGGCCGCCACAAGGTCACGTGGAGTGCCTTCGCGCAACGCACCAACAATCTCGCTCGCGCATTGATCGAAGCGGGTTGCGCGAGCGGCGACAAGATCGGCTTTTACCTGCGCAACTGCGCTGAATACAGCGAGGGTATTGCCGCTGCGTTCAAGGCGCGGCTCACGCACGTCAACGTCAATTATCGTTATGTCGACCACGAGCTGATTTATCTGCTCGACAACGCGGATGCCGTCGCGGTGATCTACGGTGCCGAGTTCGCGCCGCATGTTGCCGCCATCAGAGAGCAGTTGCCCAGAGTGCGATTGTGGATCGAGGTTGCCGATGGCCACCCCGGCGCGACGGATGCGCTCGGCTACGAAGCGCTGGCCGCTACGGGCAGCGGCCTGCCGCTCGGCATCGAGCGCAGCGGCGACGACATGTTGTTCCTTTATACCGGTGGCACCACGGGCATGCCGAAGGGCGTGATGTGGCGCCACGATGATCTGTGGCGGGTGACCGGCGCCGGTGGCAACCCGCGACTGGGTATACCGCCGTCCGAGGATCTGCCGGGTTACGTCGAACGACTGAAACGGGAGCCGGCACCCGTCAATCTGCCACTGCCGCCGATCATGCACGGCACGGGGCTCTTGTCCGCGGTCGGCGCGATGACCCACGGTGGCACTTGTGTGACGCTTCCGGGTCGCAGCTTCGATCCGAATCAGGCGCTCACTGCCATCGGTGAGCAACGCGTCACTGCGATGACGATCGTTGGCGATGCGTTCGCGCGGCCCATGGTGGAGGCGCTCGATGCGGCGCCCGGACGCTACGACATCTCGCCGCTGCGCATCGTCAGTTCCTCGGGTGTCATGTGGACGAAGGAAATCAAAGCCGGGCTGCTCCGCCACAACCCCGAACTGGTGCTGGTCGACGGTTTCTCGTCGTCGGAGGCGATCGGGCTGGGCAGTTCCGTGATGACACGTGATCAGAGCATCGATGTCGCCAAGTTCGCCCTCGGGCCGAGTTGCAGGGTGTTCGACGAGCAGATGCGTCCGGTGCCCACCGCTGCGGGTGCAACCGGCATGGTCGGCGTGAGCGGCTTCCTGCCCGTCGGCTACTACAAGGATCCCGAGAAGTCTGCCCGCACGTTTCCGGTCATCGACGGCGTTCGGTTCTCGATCCCCGGCGATTGGGTGCGCATAGAAGCGGACGGCTCGCTCACGCTCCTGGGTCGCGGCAGCAACTGCATCAATACTGCGGGCGAGAAGGTCTATCCGGAGGAAGTGGAAGAAGCACTGAAAGAACACGCCGCCGTGGCTGACGCACTCGTGGTGGGTGTCGCGGATGCGCGATGGGGCCAGTCGATCACCGCCGTAGTGCAACTCAACCCCGGGCATGCGCTCGACGAAACGGCCATCAGAGACTTTGCGCGCTCGCGCCTGGCGGCGTACAAGCTGCCGAAACGCATTCTGGCAAAAGCCGATCTCGAGCGCGCACCGAACGGCAAGGCCAACTACAAGTTGATCAAGGAGTTTGCCGAGGCAGCGCTGCTTGGCAAGCAGACGCCCCACTCTTCGGCGTGAGCGCCACACCCCGCTGGTATCGATACGCCTGGTTCCTAGGACGTCCTCCAGAGCTAACAGCTCGACAATGGCGCGTGCTGGCTCTGGTGTCGGCCGTTTCGTTCTTCGAAACTTACGACGTCTACCTGTTCACGCTCAATCTCAAGCAGATTCAGGCGGATCTGGCGATCCCCGAGCAGGATCTCGGCTTGCTCGGATCGATCGTTCGGGCGGGTTCGCTGCTGTCGATCGTTTTCGCCATGGCTGCCGACAAGGTCGGGCGCCGACGCATGCTGCTGATTACCGTGCTCGGCTACACCTTGTTCACCGGGGCGACCGCGCTCTCGCCCAACGCGGAGTCGTTCGTGGTGTTTCAGCTTCTCGCGCGTGGCTTCGCCATCGCCGAGAGCATCCTGGCGACGGTCGTCATCGTCGAAGAGTTCGGCCCCGAGCACCGCGGCTGGGGGATCGGCGCCGCCGCTGCAATTCAGGCCTGCGGCGCCGGTACCGCGGCGCTGATGTTCGGTTTCGTGGACTACCTCCCGTACGGCTGGCGCGCGCTGTATGCGTTCGGCCTCGTGCCCCTGCTGCTGATCGCGT
>JBFKCZ010000477.1:0-2931 GCA_041620035.1 Pseudomonadales bacterium | reverse complement strand
TTCTGAAGATGGAATGAATCGACTCGGGGTGAGCCCGGCTACTTCAACAGCCAGATCACCCGCTGCCAGGGAAAGTTCTCGTAGTCGAAGGAATGCTCGATGGTCGGTTTCACGACCGAGAAGTACGGTGACAGGTCGAAATCGCGCGGCGTGAACGTCGAGTGGTGGCGAATCTCGTACTCGAGATCCTCGGAGTCGGGGCGGGCATGCTCGGGAATATTGGGCAGTATCGGGTAAGGCACGGACGAGAACGCTTCGGCGATCAGTGTCGAACAGATCGCACGGGTCGGATCGCTGCTGCCCAAAGCGAGAAATTTCGCGCGCGTGCGGCTGGACACCGGCGGTCGGGGCAGCAGGTAGCGGGCGAGGTCGAGCACGTTGCGCAGATCGTATTGATGACCCACGCGGCGAACGACGAAGTTGATCACTCGCGATCGATCCGCGTCGGTCAACCGCACGGGCCGGCAGATGCGGACATTGGCGTGGTGATACTTCTCGAACGGCACGCTGATGACGCCGTCGGCGACATCCGCCTCGACCAGCGGGTGGGTGGCCGCATCGCCAACGCACAGTGCTGCGTGTGACCAGGTCGATTGCGTCAGGTACTTGATGGCCGTGCTGATGCGCGCGGTGCCTTCCACCAGCAGCACGTCGCCGGGTTGAATGTATTCCCACCAGCGCGCTTCCCGACCGGCGACCACGGTCGGTTGCGCACCCTTCGGTTCGCTCGTGAGATATTCAGCGAGACCCGTACCGATACGCTGTAGAAGTCGTGCCAAACGGTGCCGGCCTGTTGCGAACGGATCACCGAGAGTGTAGTGGCCGGCAGCAATTCCTACTAGGGAAGCCCCGGCTTAGCGGTTCGGGTATCGGGGCGGCCGCTTGCCGTGTTCGTCGAGAATGTCGAATTCCTCGGCGAGGTCTTCGACCCACGCGATGGTGCCACTGCGCTCCATCAGATCATCGGCCGTGAGCAGGGCGGCAGCCGCGCGCCCGACGAACAAGGGTGTTTGCGACTTGGACAGATCCATGTCGCGCACCTTGGCGGCGTCCTGAATGAACTCGGTGGACACCGATCCCGGGTACAGCACGACTGCGGCGACGCCCTTCGGCTTCAGCTCGATTGCCATGTCCGCGGTCAGTCGATCGAGCCCCGCTTTGCCGGCACCGTAAGAAGAGGAGAAGTGGTAGCTCTGTCCGCCAGGCGACGACACGTTGATGATCGCCGCACCGGGCTTTGCGGCGAACAGGAGCTTCGCTGCGTGCCAGCTCGCGACATAGTGGGCGCGCAGACCGATGCCTACCTGATCGTCCCAGATCTGAATCGGATGGTCCCAGAAACCACCGCCCCAGGCCGGCGGATCGGGAATCTTGTAGACGTTGTTGACGAGCACGTCGATGTGATCGGTTTCCTTGCCGATTCGCTCGAAGAGTGCGGCGATCTCGGCATCTTTGCCGTGGTCGCAACGCATTGCGCGGCCTTCGCCGCCCGCCTGCGTCACGAGGCGTGCCGTCTCGTCGATGGTGCGGTCGCCCTTGCCGGTGGTTCGCCCGGTCACATACACCGTGCAGCCCTGTTCGCCGAGAGCGATTGCGATGCCCTTGCCGACGCCCCGGCTTGCGCCCGTCACTACGGCGATCTTGCCTTTCAATGTGCTCATGCAGTGTGTTCCTGGAGTGAGAGTGATTCGATCGAGCGCCCATGACCGTGCCGCAGCAGTTGTCCGGGTGTCGCGTGTGTGCAGTCGTTGTCGCGGAACGTTTCCGTGCCGTTGACCAGGATGTGACGATAGCCCCGCGGCTTGCGCACCAGGCGCCATGCGCCAGCCGGGTAGTCGTAGGCGCGTTCGGCTTCGCCGCAGTCGAGTTCCGCGAGGTCGTATATCACGAGGTCGGCGGGCGCGCCTTCGCGAAGGTAACCGCGATCGCGGATGCCGGCTGCCATGGCGGGATAGGCGCTCAGGCGCCAGTGGGCCTGTTCCAGATCCATGAGCCCATTGTCCCGTACGAGTGACGCCAGAAACTCGGTGGGATAGCGACCCAGCGTGACGAACTTGGTGTGTGCACCACCGTCGGAGACCCCCGGCAGCGCAAATGGCGAATTGGCCAACTCGCGCATGGCGGTCATATCGGTTGGCCGCGGCGAGGTGACCCACAGCGCGCGCAGCCCGTCGGCGAGCGAAACGTCCAGCAGCGCATCGATCGGATGCTTGTGCTGTGCGGCGGCGATCTCGGCAACGGTGAGACCTTCACAGGATGCGAGTGCAGCGGTGTGTACCTCGCCGAGAATGAGATCACCGAGATCGAACACCACGCCGGTTCCAGGCGCCTGGTCGTACTCCGCGCGCAATGCGGCGCGTCGCTCGGGGTCGCTCATCTTGCGCGACCGTTCAGCGACGTCACCGAGGGTGAGCTCGCGCCAGGCGAGGCTCGTGTCGAACAGGTTCCAGTCTTCGAACGTGAACTGAAAGTTGTTCTCGCAGGTGAGTGCCTGCCCAAAGATGCGCAGACCCCGCGCATTGGCATCATCGAGCCAAGCCAGTGTGTCCTTGTAGAAAGGCATGGCTACGCCATGCTGATCGGCGAACAGCGCCAGCACGTTCCAGATGATGGGGCGGCCGCTCTCCAGGGCCATGATTTCGGTGAGACGTTTGCCGGCGCCCATGCACTGAATCGTGCCTTCGCCTGCGTCGCGCAACACGTGGCAGAAAGACACGATGTCCCGCTCGGCCATCGTGTTGGTGATCATCGAGCTGCCGTCGTAGTCGCGCTGAATGTCGTTGTCGCCCCCGAGTTGTGCCGACCAGCCGCACGCGCCCGCTTCGAGTGCCTCGGCCAGAAGGCGCTTCATCTCGCCCATCTCGATCGGGTTCGCGGGTCGGTTCTTGGCGGCGTCCAGCCCCATCACATACATCATCAGCGGATTGAGGG
>JBFKCZ010000476.1:0-2932 GCA_041620035.1 Pseudomonadales bacterium | reverse complement strand
GCAAGAGTTGTCGAAGGAACTGTGGGAGCGCCCTTGGGCGCGAACGACCGTAAGGAAATCATTGGCTTGTTCGCGGGCAAGCCCGCTCCCACAAGCTCCGTTCGGACTATAGCGACAGCCTCCAAGGGCTTCAGATGACGCCGTCGTCGTGCAGCGCCCGAATCTGCGTGGTGTCGTAACCCAGCTCGGCCAGCACCCGTTCGGTCGACGCCCCCAGCGCTTCCGCCGCGCTCCTGACCCGGGTCGGCGTGCGCGAAAACTTCGCCGCCGGTCCGGTGAGCGGTGCGCGTGTGCCGTCGGCCAATGTCACGGGCTGCAGCATGTCGCGCTCGTGCACCTGCGCCTCTCCTGCTGCTTCGGCGTAGGTGTTGACCCGGGTAGCGGGGAGGCCCGCGTCGGCGAACGCTTGCACGACTTCCGCGACCGGACGCACCGCGCACCAGGCAGCAAGCAAGGTATCGACGTCGGTGCGGTGTTCGATCCTGGCGCCGAGCGTGGCGTAGCGGGGGTCGTCGGCCAGTTCGGCGCGCCCGAGCAGCTTCGCGAGCGCTTTCCAATGGGAATCGAGCAGCACGCCCGCGAACACGTGACCGTCGCGGCATGCATACGCGTTGACGGGTGCCGCCAGATCGAACTGATTGCCGTAGCGTTCCAGAGGCACGCCGAGCGCACCCGCCGAGAGCTTGCCGTTGCTCTGAAACAGGAGGCTGTCGACCAGCGCGACATCGACGTGCTGGCCTTCGCCGGTTTGATCGCGGTGCCGGAGCGCCGCCATTGCACCGAGCGCGCCGTGCACGCCCGCGAGATCGTCGCCCAGATAGGTGGGTGCCTTCACCGGCTGTCCGCCCGGCTCGCCGTTCAGTGAAGTGAACCCGCCATAGTGCTGCGCGACCGGGTCGTAGCCCACACGATCGCTCAATGGCCCGAACTGACCGTAGCCGCTGATCGAGACGTAGACGATGTCGGGATTGACGCTGCGCACGTCGTCGTAACCGATGCCCCACTCGGCGAGGGTGCCCGGACGGAAGTTCTCGATGACGATGTCGGCGGCAGCCGCGAGCTTCAGAAACACGTCTCGCCCGGCGCGTGTCGACAGCTTCAAGCGCACGTTTTCCTTGTTGCGATTGACGGTTTCGTTCGCGAGCGACAGGCGCGAACCCGGAATGAGCGGCAGCAGGCGGCGCGCCACTTCGCCATCCGGATGCTCGACCTTGATGACCCGGGCGCCGAAGTCGGCGAGGATGCAACCCGCCATGGGCCCGGCCCAGGTGGTGGTGGCTTCCACGACCGTCACGCCACTCAACGGACCCGTCAGGTCGCTACGCGCCTCGCGATAGAACTGCGCCTTGTCCATCCCCGTCTTCCCCAGACTGCAACGCCAGGACAGTCTCCTGCATCCGATCCCACTGGGCAAACAGGAACTCGCGGCGCGCGGATTCGTCGACGGGTATTTCGGCGAACGGCACACGCCAGAAGTGGATGCGAATACAACGTCCCGTCCACTCGCCGCTGACGAGGTCCTTCAGGTGCGATGCCATTTCGAAGCCGACGTGGGCACAGAATGCGAGATCCCGCCCGGGGTTGTTTCGCAGCAGCGCGGCCGGGCCGCCGAGGCGGGGCGGCAGAAGATTCGTCCACCGCTGCATCCGTGCGAACTCCCCGGCCCCGACTTGCGATGCGAGACGTGCCAGCACGCGTTCGCGACGCTCCGCCGAGAAACGCGTGCCCTCGGGGTAGATCAATACGCCTTCGTCGCGATCGAGATGGGTGGCGAGCGCGCCGACCCGCGCCACCTCCGGGGCGGAATCCTCCGCATGACGATCGACGAAGCAGTTGGGCAGGCGGTGGCCGACGATGTCGAGGCAGGGATCGATCAAGAGCTCCTGCTTCAGCACGTAGCGCAGACGGACGCGGTGCGGAATGGCGTAGAACACCATGGGGATCACCGTGTCGGCCATGCTGACGTGCCGCGCCATCAGGATGGCGCCATCACCCTCGAGAACCGTGTCGCCCGTGACCCGGAATTCGAGGGAGAAGACGGCTTGTGTGGCGTGTTTCAGTGCGCCTGCCCACGCGCACTGGAGGCGGTAGTTCGCCAGGAGGTACGCCCGCCACGTGGCGTCTGCCTCGGTGGGTGCGCGAAATCGGACCCAGAGCCAGCCGGCCACCAGGATGCCTGCCGTTTCGCACCAGAGGTAGCAGACGACGAATGCGAGTGTGCGCGGCAGGCCCCGCAGCGCGCGATGGAAGGACAGGAGCCAACTGACGAAGAGCAGCACGGGTGCGGCGGCGGTCACCGCGAGCGCGGCGAAGACCACGACGGGAATCGTCACGAGACGTCGAACGACTTTCGATTCAAGCGGTGAATAAGACACGCCTCAACCACCAGTAGCCCCAGCAGCCCATGACCGCATTGGCAAACGCGGTCGCGAGGAAGATGCCGGTGTATCCCCACACGGCGTTACCGACCATGGCCAGCGGCACGTAGATCGCGAACATACGCGTCGCGGCCATGATCGTCGAAGGAATGGGCTTGCCGAGTGAGTTGAACGCCGCGGACGACATCATCAGTACACCCCAGAGTCCGTACGACACCGGTACCAGCATGAGGTATCGCGATGCCACATCGATCACCGCTGCGTTGGAGTCGATGAGCGGAATCAGCGCGCTGGCCCCGAGCCACAAGGCAACGCAGGCGACAGCACCCCAAGCGAGGCAGAAGACGTAGGCCACGCGCATGCCTTCCTGAACCCGCACCTTCGCGTTGGCGCCCCAGTTCTGGCCGACGAAAGGCCCGATGCTGCCGGACAATGCGAACAGCAGCATGACGGCGACGGCTTCGATGCGCCCGGCCACGCCGAACCCCGCCACCACTTCGTGACCGTGCGAAGCCAGCATGCGGGTGATGATGGCGCCGGAGATCGGACCGATG
>JBFKCZ010000475.1:0-2952 GCA_041620035.1 Pseudomonadales bacterium | reverse complement strand
CTGGTGTTCAACTGGGCCCCGGCACGCATCTTCATGGGCGATGTGGGAAGTGGCTTTCTAGGGCTGACGATCGGGCTGATCGCGCTCGAGCTACAGCGTCGCAACCTGGTGCCGTTGGTCGCCTCAATGGTCCTTCTCGTACCTTTCTGGTTTGACGCGACTTACACGCTGTGTGCCAGAATCGTCACACGACAAGCGTTTACGGCCCCGCATCGCTCGCATGCGTATCAGAAGATCGCGCGGCGCTTCGGCCATGGATGGACGACATCGATCAATACCCTGATAACCGTCGTCTGGTTGGCGCCGCTCGCCTGGTGGGCGACGCGATCGCCCGACTGGGCGCCGACGGCGTTCGCCTTGGCGATGGTGCCTTACCTCGCGGCGTGCGTGTCGATGCGCGCGGGAGTACCGGAGCGTGACTGATCTGCGGCAAAGTCTAGGTGGACTGCTGAACACGCTGTCACGTCGGCGCAAACAGGTCGTCGCGGTGGTCAGCGACCTCGTGATGATTCCCTTCGCGTTGTGGACGGCGTTTGCGTTGCGACTGGGCGAGATCACCCCCAGTGTTGCGCCGTTCTGGCCGGCGTTCGCCGCTGCGGCAGTGGTTTCGATCCCTGTCTTCGCGAAGCTCGGGCTCTACCGCCAGGTCGTGCGTTACATGGGCAGGCACGCCATGTTCGCCGTCGCGAAGGGTGCCACCGCAACGGCGGTCGCGATCAGCATCGTCGCCTACATGGCGCAGCTGAAAGGGTTCCCACGCTCCGTACCCATCATCTTCTGGTTGATCGCATTGGGGTACATCGGCGGCACGCGGTTTGCCGTACGGGCCTACGTCGTGTGGCTGGCCCAGCGGTTGACCCTGCGCAAACCCGTGATCATCTACGGCGCCGGCTCGAGCGGTGTGGACCTGGCCCGCACGGTCGCGAGGCAAGGTGACCTGACGACGGTCGCGTTCATCGACGACGATCCCGCGAAGCAAGGTAGAACGATCGATGGCGTGCTCGTGCACGCGCCGTCGGATCTGTCCGGACTGATCGACGCCACGGGAACCAAGGATGTGCTTCTGGCGGTGCCGTCCACCGCGGCCGACGAACGCAAGCGCATCATCGAGTCGCTCGAACCGTTCGAAGTGCGCGTGCGCCTCATTCCCGACCTCGTGGACCTCGTGTCGGGACAGAGTGTCGCCAACATGCGCGATGTCGAGATCGAGGATCTGCTCGGTCGTGACACTGTCGCGCCGTTGGGCCATCTCCTCAAACGGTCGGTGCGCGGGCAGACCGTGCTGGTCACGGGCGCTGGCGGCTCGATCGGCTCGGAACTCTGCCGGCAGGTGCTCAGGCAGGGTCCGAAGCTGCTCCTGCTGCTCGATCAGAACGAGTACGGCCTCTTCGAGATTCATCGGGAGCTGCGGCGCATCGTCAGTGCCGAGTTGCTGGACGTACCAACGGTGGCAGTGCTCGGTTCGGTGACCGACTCGGCGCTGATGCGCCGCACCATGAGTGGTTATCAGGTCGATACCGTGTACCACGCGGCGGCGTACAAGCACGTCGACCTCGTGGAGCGCAACGTCATCCAGGGTCTCAAGAACAACACGTTCGGCACGCTCTACGCCGCGGAGGCGGCCATCGAAGCCGGCGTGAAGCGATTCATTCTCGTGTCCACCGACAAGGCGGTACGCACGACGAACGTCATGGGTGCCTCCAAGCGCCTCGCGGAAATGACGCTCCAGGCGATTCAGCAGAATGCGCGCGACACCATTTTCTCGATGGTTCGATTCGGCAACGTGCTGGGATCCTCGGGTTCCGTCGTGCCGCTTTTCCTCGAGCAGATCGAAGCGGGTGGACCCGTCACGGTGACGCACGCGGATGCAACGCGTTACTTCATGACGATACCGGAGGCTGCGCAACTGGTGGTGCAAGCGGGCTCGATGGCGGAGGGGGGCGATGTGTTCCTGCTGGACATGGGCGCGCCCGTCCGCATTCTCGACCTCGCGCGGCGCATGATCCGCCTCAAAGGGTACACGGTGCGCGACGCGGCCCATCCCGAGGGCGACATCGAAATTCAGATCACCGGGCTCAAGGCGGGTGAGAAGCTGCACGAAGAACTGCTCATCGCCGATGCCGCTTCCGGAACGGAACACCGCAAAATCATGCGTGCGGAAGAGCGGTTCGTACCGTGGTCGGAGCTGCGGGGTGCGCTCAACACGCTCGAACAGGCGTGCGAGGCGTTCGATTACGAAGCCATCAAGACGTTCGTCGAGCGCCTCATCGAAGGCGCGAACCTGGTCGATGAGCTGGTGGATCTCACGCAGCCGCAACCGGGTGAGGTGGTCCCGTTCACGCGCGATCAGCCGCTGCCGCGCAAGTGAGTTGACGTCTCAGCGATACGCGGCGATCTGTGCCGCGACCTGCATCAGCGCTCGTGCAGCCTCCGCGCCCTGGCTTGGGTCCGTGTAGGCCACGCCGCAGGGGTAGCCGCTGCAGTTGCGACTGGGAGATGACAACACCGGCAGCTGCGGCGCGTTGAAAGTGTTGGGCGGAGCCATGATCGTCGCGAAGACGTTGTCGACGCCGTAGCCCGCGCCATAGCTGAAGCTCCCGCCATCCGGATTGTCCCTGCGCGAATGCACCAGTCCCATGTTGTGCCCGATCTCGTGGAGCAGCACGTAGTCGGAGCAGTTCAGGCTCACCACGGAATACGCAAAGTTCGCCTGCTGGGGATTCGAGAAGTCGCCTTGAGTGCCCATTCCACCCACCCACGCGAACCCGCAGTAACCGTCGTTCGCGTAGGGGCGGAACAGCACCACCACGTCCGCAGCCTGGGCGTTGCGCAGCGCGGCGACACCGCCGAATGCGGCGTGGTTGGCGAACGTCAGGTCGTCCAGCGCCGTGGGTGCGCTCGGCCCGTCGGGATAGGACACGGTGGTCACGTGCTTGAGGTTGATGCGCGTGT
>JBFKCZ010000474.1:0-2962 GCA_041620035.1 Pseudomonadales bacterium | reverse complement strand
CCGGCAAGAAGTACGTGAACATCGAATCGATCGATCGCATCGGCAACTATGCGATACGCATCGTGTTCGATGATGGCCACGACACGGGCATCTATTCCTGGGACTACCTGCGCGAACTCGGCGAACAGCAAGCCGAGTACTGGCAGAAGTATCTGACCGAACTCAAAGTCGCCAACGCAAGTCGGCTGCCCAACATCCCCCTGGGGGTGGTCAGTCAATGGCAGCCGAAGGAGCCCGGAGCCAAGTCGTGAACGATCGCGACCAGGCAGACTTCGGATTCGAACGCGTCAGCCCCGGCGAGAAAACCCGTCGGGTCGCAAACGTCTTTCGCAGTGTCGCCGACCGGTACGACGTCATGAACGACCTCATGTCGATGGGTCTGCATCGCGTCATGAAGCGAATGACCGTCGAGATGTCGGGAGTTCGCGAAGGCGATCGCGTGCTCGACCTCGCCGGTGGAACGGGTGATCTCACGGCGCTGTTTGCGCCACTGGTGCGCGAACGGGGCATGGTGGTTCTTGCCGACATCAATTCCGCCATGATTGAGGTCGGGCGGGATCGGCTGCTCGACCAGGGCATCACCAACGTCGGCTTCACACAGGCCGATGCCGAGAACCTGCCGTTCCCGAGCCAGACCTTCCAATGCGTCACGATCGCGTTCGGCCTTCGCAACGTCACCGACAAGGATCGCGCGCTGCGCGAAATGCACCGCGTGCTGGTGCCCGGCGGCCGGCTGCTCGTGCTCGAGTTCTCGAAGCCGGAGAATCCGCTGGTCGGCGCCGCATACGCAGCGTTCCAGTCGCTGTGGCCGATGGTCGGCAAAGCCGTCACAGGCGATGCAGCCGCGTACCGCTACCTCGTGGAGTCGATCGAAATGCACCCGAGCCAGAAGGCGCTGAAGGTGATGATGATCGATGCCGGATTCGGCGACGTATCCTTCGACAATCTCATGAACGGCATCGCCGCCATCCACCGTGGCACACGTCCCATGCCGCAGCCATGAATACTTTCCTGACTTCACTGGCGCAGTTGTCCAGCGCGATCACCAACAGCCTGGTGTCGCTCGATGCGGTGACGCGGGCGCGACTCACCAGGCTCGAAGGCAGGAGCATCCGCTTCGAAACGCTTGCGCCCGCAGACGTCATCAATGTCGCATTCGTCCGCGGCACGATCGTCGTCGAGGATCGTGCGCAGACAGCGCCCGGTGTCATCGTGCGCGGCACCGCATCCGACTTGCTCGAGGCATTCCTGCGTGGTGATCTCGGCACCGGCTCACTCGAGATATCCGGTGATGAATTGCTGCTTTCCGAGTTCGTCGAGATCGCCCGCAACCTGCGGCCCGACATCGAAGGCCCTCTCGCGCGCATCGTCGGCGAGCGCAGCGCGCAGAATCTCGTCGGTTTCATGGAGTATGGGTTCGAGACACTGGGCCGCATCGCGCGCGACCTCGGCGCCGAAGGCAGCCGCCTGGCAAAACGCGAGGCACGCCGGCGCTACGTCGATCGCACCGACCTGGATCACCTGCACGAACGCCGACACGCGGTTGCGCTGCGCATGGATCGCGTCGCCGCGCGACTGGACCTGCTCGACAAACGGGACGCAGGTTCGTGAGTTCGGCCGCCCGCGCCAGTCGAATCGTCCGCATCGGACTGCGCTATCGCCTCGACGACCTCGTGGACCCCAGCACCTTGACCACGGCACAACTGCCGCTCGCGCTGCGCGTGATGTGGTGGTTGGCACCCAGCCGGTGGCTGCCGACGCCCGCCACGCCGAGGGCCCGGCGACTGCGGCTCGCGCTCGAGGAACTCGGGCCGGTGTTCATCAAATTCGGTCAGATCCTCTCCACCCGGCGGGATCTCCTGCCCGAGGACTTCGCCAACGAACTCGCCTTGCTCCAGGATCGGGTGCCCCCATTCGCGAGTGCGGAAGCGCGCGCCATCGTTACGGAAGCGCTGGGCAAGGAGATCGACGAGGTCTTCGATGCGTTCGACGACACGCCGCTCGCGTCGGCATCGGTCGCGCAGGTGCACGCCGCACGCCTGCGCGAAGGCCACGCCGAGGTCGTCGTGAAAGTCATTCGACCCGGCATCGCTGCAGTCATCGATGCGGACTTGAAGTTGCTCGAATCGATCGCGGTACTTCTCGAACGGGTGTTGAGCGATGCCCGCAGGCTCCATCCCGTTGCCATCGTCGAAGACTACCGGCAAACGATCTTCAACGAACTCAATCTCCTGCAGGAGGCCGCCAACACGACGAAGCTGCGTCGCAACTTCGCCGAATCGAATCTGCTCTACGTACCCCGGGTGTACTGGGACGTGAGCAGCGAACGCGTGCTGGTGCTGGAGCGCATCAGCGGCATTCCTATCGCCAACGTCGACGCCCTGAAAGCAGCAGGGACGGACATGAAAGTGCTGGCCGAACGCGGCGTCGAAACGTTCTTCACCCAGGTGTTCGTGGACAACTTCTTCCATGCCGACATGCATCCCGGCAACATCTTCGTGGATGTCACTCGCCCCGAGAGCCCACGCTACATCGCAGTCGACTGCGCGATCATCGGCAGTCTGACGCCGGACGATCAGAACTACCTGGCTCGCAATCTTCTCGCCTTCTTCAACCAGGACTACCAGCAGGTGGCGCGCCTGCACCTCGAGTCGGGCTGGATTCCGGAAGGCACACGCGTCGAAGAGTTCGAGGCCGTCATCCGCGAAGTCTGCGAACCGATCTTCGAAAAGCCGCTCAAGGACATCTCCTTCGGGCACTTTCTCGTCGAACTCTTCCGTACGGCGCGGCAGTTCAACATGGAAGTGCAGCCACAACTCGTGCTGTTGCAGAAGACATTGCTCAACATCGAAGGGCTCGGCAGGCAGCTGTATCCCGATCTGGACCTCTGGCACACGGCGAAGCCCTTCATGGAGGGGTGGATGCAGGAGCGCGTCGGCCCTGCCGCGCTGCTTCGCGAGCT
>JBFKCZ010000473.1:0-2969 GCA_041620035.1 Pseudomonadales bacterium | reverse complement strand
GGCGCGGGCCGCGACACCGGTTGTGTTGCTGGCGCAGATTCCGGCCGTTGTGCCGATGCGCAGCCACCGAGCAGGATCGAACAGAGAATGATCGAATGGAGTCGCATGGCCCGATGGTGCTCGGCGAAAGACCGTGCGTACAGAAGCAGCGGCCCAGTCCGTGATCTGTTTCGCGGTTGTTCGCCCAATCTGAACGACGCGTTCAGGTCAGGGCTTTGCGCGCGCGAACTTCTCGACGAGCGGAATCGAAGCCATGCAGCGTTCGAGAATGGCCATGTCTGCGTCGCTCACCTTCGATGCCCGCATGAAGTCGCGCCAGGTGGAGGCGACTGCGACGATCGTACGTGCCACATCCTTCGCGACATCGCTGTCGATACCCATGCGACGCGCGGCGGATTTCAGATTGTCGAGGCTGGGTGTCGTGCCCAGCTCACCGATCGCGATGGCGTGCGAGCCTTGCAGCCCGGTGTGCGGTACGACGTCGTAGGCTGGCGTCAACCGATACTCGCGCGAGTCGGCGCGCTTGAAGAACGCATGGTTGCGCAGGTGGTCGTCGGTGTTGCCGATGGCGACGTTGAACAGCATCCTCCGGAACACCGTTTCTGCGAGGTCGTGCGTGTCCGCAGCGATGCGCTTGCCGAGCTGCACGATGCCGGGATACGACATGGTCGACTCGTCGTACTGCGTGATGTCGAACTTGTTGATGAGGCTCGCCACCGAGATCAGGTGATGCTGATGTGCAGCATCGCGATCGAAGCGTTCGACGAGTAGTACAGGCCCGCGGTTGGTCCGCGTCAGCTCGACGTCGGGCACGTCGATGCCCGCGGCACGCGCCATGTGCATCGATGCATGCTCGACGCGGCACATGTCGACGAGATCGGCCTCGCGGCCGAACTTCGCGATCCAGTTCTTGCCTTCGTGTTCGATGAGCGTCTTCGGTCGTGCACCGCCGATGCCGCTGCCCTGCAGAAAGTACGGCGCGAGATTCCGGTCGATCGACCGCCCCGCTTCGATGTCCTCGGCGATGTGCTGCAGGTGGCTCAAGCTGTCGAAGGGTCGCCGTGGCGGTGGCTTGGGCTTGTCGGCGACGTTGGCTGTGAAGTGCAGTGCGCCAACACCCTCGCCGGATGCGGTGAGCAGGAATTCGATGGGGGTCACGGGCGGCGGTACGCGCGTTTGCGACAGCTGTCGTCGGCCCCATTCGTCCGGCCCGGCGTCGAGCAGTACGCCAAAGATCCCTGGGGTTTCGCGCGTGCGCGCCATCTCGCGGACTTCCGCCGACAGCGGCAGATTCACCGGGTCCAGCGCAAACGCCTGGGGCTGCTCCACATAGGCTTTTGCGTACTTGAATCGGCCGCGCGTTTTGTCGAGCAGCAGTTGGCCGGCGAGCGCGATGCGCCCGTCACCGAGATCGGCATGAACGAACAGCTTCTCCGACACTTACAGGTCCCATTCCTGAGAGGTTTCGGCACGCGCGCGCTGCCGGCGGCCACGATTGGCCAGTGCTTCGCCGATGGTGTCGTCGCCCGGTGCGATCAGCGCATCGATCGCGGTGGGGAGTCCGAAGACATCCAGTAGCGCAATGTAGGCGGCCACCGTGATGTGTGCTGAGCCGGCTTCCACCTTTTTCACGGAACTCACCGACAGGCCGGTCTTCTGCGCGGCTTCCGCTTGCGTCCAGTTGCGCATCAGACGGGCGCGCTTCAGGCGCTCGCCGAGGGCTGCGAGCGAGCGGGTTGCGGCATCGCTCAACAAGGCGTGGCTCAGGGACTTTCGTGGCATATAGACCCGCTATGGATGCTAGGGGCTCTATATAGATGGTCTAGACGGCGCCAGTCAATGGAGATTTTTTTAAGCCTACTATTGCTATTAGCAGATGTATATAGATCTTAAATTTGCGTTGCGCCGTCGGAATGGCGGCGCGCCGGGGTCTTGAACAGGGCGCCCGTCGGGGTCTCGAGGAATCGCTCGAGCGGTACGTCTTCCTGTTTTAAGAACCCGCGCTGAGGCAACACGCCCTGACGAACCAGTTCGATGACGGCGACCACCGAAGCCGAAGTCGTCCAGGCGATCGCCGTGGAAACCACGCCAGCGACGGTCAGCGGGCGGTAGGCGCGCACGAACTCCCGTCGCGCGAGGCGCCCGTCGATCATGCCTTCACTCGAGACGTGCACGTACACCACATCGTCGTTCACGGGTGGCTTGGCGTTGGTCAGGATTTCGCCGGCCAGCTCGCGACGCTCCCGCATCAGGAGTTCATGGAAGAAGAAGTTCATCAGTGCCATGTGCCCGGGGTAGCGCATGGACTTGTAGTCCACGTTGTCGACCTTGCCGTGAAACGTCTCGCAGATGGTGCCGAGGCCGCCCGAGGTGGTGAACGCTTCGAGCGCAACACCTTCGACGTACAGCGTTTCGTGCCATTCCATCGACGACACGGTTTTGCGTACGCCTTGCTCGATCACTTCGCAATCGTTCAGGTACTCGTTGACGACCCCTTCCGGCGACCAGTTGAAGGCGTAGCCCATGAGACCGGTCGGGTTCTGTGGCAGTGCACCCACGCGCAACCGCAGGGCACGACATTTCTGAAAGGCCGCCACCTGCGCGGCACCGACGATGCCCACGAATCCCGGTGCAAGGCCGCACTGCGGCGCCATCAGGCCCTTCGAGGTCTTCGCGAGCTTGATGATGGCGTTGGTCGTCGGAACGTCTTCGGTGAGGTCGAAGTAGTGGACACCTGACGCGTGCGCTGCCGTCGCGATCGGCTGATTGAGTGCGTACGGCAGGCAGGAAAGTACCGCATCGGCAGCGCGGCTCACCTTGGCGATGTCGGCGGCCGCTTTCAGATCCACGACTTCCACCGGAAAGGGCAGATCCTTCGCGGGACTGGCGTCGAAGCCGGTCACCTCGATGCCGCATTCGTGCAGCAGACGCGCCGCCAGCGTGCCCACCTTGCCGAGTCCGAGTACCGC
>JBFKCZ010000472.1:0-2991 GCA_041620035.1 Pseudomonadales bacterium | reverse complement strand
CGAAGCGGAGGCGCGGCATCACGATCGTCACGTACACGGCCACACCGTTCTTTCTGGCCGGCGTGCTGGGCCTGTATCCCTCCCTATGGATCGACATCATGCTGGGCGTGATCGTCGCCTGCTATTGCATCTACCTGCTCTACATCGGCGTACCGGTGGTGATGGACGTTCAACCCGAGCGGGGATTCCTGTTCGCGAGCGCCGTCGTCGCGGTTGCACTGGTCGCGATCGTGGGGTTGATGACCGCCACGGCGATCCTGTGGGGGATAGGCGCGGAGCCGGTGTATACGTACTAGGGCACTGCGCGGGTCTTGGCGAACACGCAGCCATCGGCCACGAAGGTCAACGCGACTTCGCGTCCCGGAGGCAGCCGCAGCCAGGCCGTGGGTTCGAGATCGTGGTCTTCCACCAGCTGCCGACCATCCACCGACAGGATCTCCCGCACCAGCTCGTGCCATCCGAGCCGTACGCTCTGACCCGCACGTCCATGCAGCATCCACACGCGCTCATCGCCATGCTGATGCAGCACGTGCCGCACGGGATGATCGCTCTCCGGCGCGGCGACGCGCGTCTCCACCACACGGGCGCAAGTGTCGCTGTCGTCGAACTGCCGCAGCTTCACGAACAAGAGACAGCCCGCGTCACTCCGCGGCGCGTGGCCCGATCCCGGTGGGTTGCGCACGTACGTACCGGCGCCATAGTCGCCGAATTCGTCGCTGAAGACGCCATCGAGCACGAGGAACTCTTCGCCCCCGGGATGCTCGTGACGTGGAAATCGGGAGCCGGCCGCGTAACGCACGAGACTGGTGGCCACCGCCGCTTCGTCGCCGACGCGGTCGAGCATCACGCGCTCGACACCCTGCGCCGGCGAAGGCACCCAAACCTGTTCGTGGACCGGCACGAACGCGGCCAGTCTCAGGTTGGCGCGCACATGCGGCATGGTGCGATCGGCTACTTCGGGTTGCGGATACGCACCGTCAGCACATCGCACGGCGCGCCATGGAGAACGCCATTGGCGGTCGAGCCCAGCAGCAAACCGAGACCATGACGGCCGTGGGTGCCGATCACGATCAGGTCTGCGCCCGCCTTCTCGGCCGCCTGACGGATTTCGTAAGCCGGGCTGCCGCGGCCAACTTCACAGCGTGCGGCGGGCACGCCGTTCTTTTTGCCGAGGGCCGCGAGGCGTTCGGCCGCCTGGCGGACCGCGTCCTGCTCGATGAGCGCCGCATCCGCCGACAGGGCTGCGACGTCGAAGCCCGCATAAACCTGATTGATGGGTTTGACGACGGTGAGCAGCGATAGCTCCGCACCGTTCTGAGTCGCCGTCTCCCTCGCCTGCGCGAGCACGGCCTCGGCTTCCTCGGTGAGATCGACCGCAACCAGGATCTTCTTGTACGCCATGGCGAACCCTCCTATACGGAACCATCAGAGTTGGGACTCCGCACAGCATACAACATGCGGGAATCCACCTAGGAGGGTGTCGCAGAAGTCAGCGCAGCCAACGTGGGAGCGGGCTTGGCCGATCGCGGGCAAGGCGCTTGGCCGTTCGCGGGCAAGCCCGCTCCCACAAGCTTCGATCCGACTTTGGCTCAGCCCCGCGGATTGCGCTCGAAATACGCCTTGGTTTCCGCCACCGCGACATGGGAGAGCAACAGGAGACCCACCAGGTTCGGCAGCGCCATGAGCCCATTCATCACGTCGGAGAAGAGCCACACGAACTCGAGTGTCCGCACAGCGCCGAAGTAGGCCGCGCCGACGAAGATCACGCGGTACGGAGCAATGGCGCGCTCGCCGAACAGGTATTCGATGCTGCGCTCACCATAGTACGACCAGCCGAGCATCGTGGAGAACGCGAACATCGCCAGCGACAGCGCAACCAGCGCAGGCCCCAGGCCGAACGGCACGCTGCCGTCGAATGCGAGTTGCGTGAGCGCAGCGCCGTTGACGCCACTCGTCCAAACGCCGCTCGCGATGAGTGCGATGCCGGTGAAGGTACATACCACGATGGTGTCGATGAAGGTCTGCGTCATCGACACCAATGCCTGACGCACCGGCTCCTTGGTCTGCGCCGCGGCGGCGGCGATACCCGCCGAGCCCATGCCGGATTCGTTGCTGAAGATGCCACGCGCCACGCCGTAGCGCATCGCTTGTGCAATCGCCGCACCGAGGAATCCGCCGGTTGCCGCCGTACCCGTGAATGCATCGGTGAACACCGTCGCGAAAGCGGCCGGCACGGCCTCGTAGTTGGCGAGCCACACGATCGAGCAGGCAACCATGTAGACGACGATCATGGTCGGCACGAACACCGCCGTCACCCGGCCGATGGATCGGATGCCACCGAGGATGACGAGCGCAATACCGCTGGCGACCACGAGACCCGTCACCCACGGCGCGATGCCGAACGCACCATCCATGGCGCTCGCCACCGCGTTCGACTGCACCATGTTGCCGATGCCGAACGCAGCGAGCGCAGTGAACACCGCGAACAGCACGCCAAGCACCTGACCGAGGCGGCGCTGCGGAATGCCGCGGGACAGGTAGTACATCGGGCCGCCGGCCTGATCGCCACGCCCATCGACGATGCGGTACTTCACCGATAACAGTGCTTCGCAATACTTCGTCGCCATCCCGACGAGGCCCGTCATCCACATCCAGAACAACGCGCCCGGACCGCCAAGGGCAATGGCCGTCGCGACACCGACGATGTTGCCGGTACCCACCGTTGCGGCGAGCGCGGTCATCAACGCCTGATAGTGCGAAATGTCGCCGTCGCTGCCAGGTTCCTTGCGCACGACCAGCGCCAGGTACAGCGCGCGCGGCAGTCGGCGGAACTGCAGGCCGCGCAGCCGAACCGTCAGAAAGAGGCCGGTGAGCAACAGCAGCGGTATGAGCAGGGTCGGCCCCCAGATGAAGTCCGACGCCACCTGCAGGTAGTGCTCGATGTCCGCCAACGTTCGCTCCCCCGTTTCGGTGCCCGCAGCATGCCCGACT
>JBFKCZ010000471.1:0-2994 GCA_041620035.1 Pseudomonadales bacterium | reverse complement strand
GACAGCGTCTGATCGGCCTGATACGCGAGGTAGTCGTAGTTGCCCGTCGCCGAAACGGTGAACGTCACGTGCGGCCCTTGTTGCACCGCGTCCACGACCTGGACGGGGGTCGCAAAGTCGGTCACATCGAGCCGGCGGCGGAGATCCTGCGGCAACTCGGTGTTGCGCACGACGATCTTGATCTTGCCCGACTCGCTCGTGACGTCGACGGGTACTTTCGGGTCCGAAAGCGTGACGATGACGCGACCCTCACCCGACGAACCACGGCGGAAGTCGACGTTGCTGATGCGGCTCGATGATGCGCGTGACGATGTCGTCGCACTGGACGAAGTCGACGTCGATGAGGTACTTGCACTGGCTGTACGCTGACCGACGTTGCCTTCCGAACCATCTGCGCCGACGAGGACGTAGAGCGTGTTGCCCTCGACCTTCGCCTCATAGGCAACCAGTTGCGTCAGGTTGACGATGACGCGTGTACGGTCTTTCGCTTCGATCACCGTCACTTCGCGCGCGTTGCCGATGCCGAGGCTGTGATACTTGCTCGAGAGCGCGCTCTTCGCACCCTTCAGGTCGAGGGCGATGCGTGCGGGGGATTCGATGGTGTAGCCCTCCGGTGTCGGCGGCGGACCGTCGAACTTCATGCGGATCTCGGTCTTGTCGCCCGGTAGCGACGAGAACTCGATCGTCTGCATCGTGGCCGCACTCGCCGTGGTGGCGAGCAGCCAGGAGATTGCCGCGATCAGCCACCCCGCGCGCTTTCCGGCGCGTAGGCGCGCTTGCGCGAGGTCTGCCCGTGCAATTCGAATTCTCATGCTCTCATCCCTCATGACTCACCGCCTCCAAGGCCCACGGTCCGCTCGCGCTCTATCCAGCCGCCCGTGCCATCCGCAACAATTTCGATCATTTCAATGGTGTTCTCGTCGATTGCGACAACTCGACCGTGATCGCTACCCATGTAGTCTCCCGTCTGCACCCTGTGCACACCGCCTCGCACGTCACGCACCAGGCCGTAGAACGCGGAGCCCTGGGATAGCGTTCCAACCATGGCGAGCTGCGTCATGTTGAACTGTTCCAGGTATTGCTTGATTCGATTCAGATCCGGCTTCACGTCCGGTGACTTCTTCGACGGGTCGATGGGCTTCACTTCGACCGGGGGTTCGAACGGGCTGCGCAGATCGCCAGCGCTGTACGCGAACGCCTGGTACGCCTGAAACTCGGGCAGCGGGTCGATGCGCCCTTTTGGCTTCGCATCGACCTCGTCCATGAACTTCTTGATGTCTGCGAACTCGTCTCCGGTGCTGCAGCCGCCCATCAGAGCGGCGCCCAGGAGAACAAGCAGCAGGTGATGTGCAGCCCGCATTACTTGTCCTCGTCCTGATATCGATAGGTCTTGGCGAGAATCGTCATCTTGAGATTGCTCGGCGATGTCTCGGGTTTGATGCTGAAATCGTGCAGCGTCACGATGCGTGACAGGTTCGCGACCCCCGAGACGAACGCACCGATGTCGTGGTAGTCGCCTTCGACCGTGATCGTGATCGGTAACTCGACGTAGAACTCGGCCTTGCGCTCGGGCTGCAGATCGATGCTCTCGATCCTCAGTTCGTTGTCGAGTGCGGTGAGCGTAATGTCTTCGATCAGGCCGGGTACTTCGGTGTCGCTCGGAAGTTGCCGCAGCAACGCGCCCAGCGACACTTCCATCTCCTCTTTCTGCTGGCGGTACTGCGGCAGGTTGGCCGCCTGGAAGGCCTTCGTTTCGTATTCGGTGCGAAGGTTTGCTTCCTGCTTCTCCACCACCTCGAGCTGCTTCTGCTTGTCGGTCATGTAGAAGAAGTAGCCGCCAGCTAGAACGCCGACGAACAGCAGGAACAGAATGATCGCCTTGACGGGAGTCGGCCACGATCCGATGTTGTTGACATCGAGGTCGTTGACATCGAGCGAGCGCAGTTGTTCGAGTGTGTCTTGCAGTGCCATCTCGCTACTCCTCCTCGGTGGCAGCCTGCCTGGGGTTGGTCTGATTCACCGTGAGCTGGAAGTTGCTCGACTGCCCGCCGAGTTTCGGATTCTCTTTGATGCCCTTCAGGTTGGGGTCGGAAAACCAGTCCGAAGCCTCGAGGTTGCGCATCAGCGAGGAGATTCGGTTGTTCGACTCGGCGGTTCCATCGATCGATATCACCTTGCCTTCCATCTTCGCGCTGTTGAAGTACACACCCTTCGCAAGCGTGCGCACCGACTCGTCGAACACGCGCACGATGACCGGACGATTGCCCTGCAGGTCCTGGATCACCCGCATCCGTGCGAGCAGCTGGTCGCGCTTCTGGCGCAGATCTGCGATTTCCGCGATCTGCTGGTCGAGCACCGCGATCTTGTCCTTGATGAACTGGTTGCGCGCGGTCTGGTTCTCGATGGCTCCATCCAGATACCAGCCACCCAAGAACACGAGCAGGCCGCCAACGAGCAACGCACCCACGCCGCGCACCAGAAACTCGTTCTTGCGCCGTTCGCGCTCCCATTCGCGCCACGGCAGTAGGTTGATGCGTGCCATCAGTCGAAGCTCCTCATCGCCAAGCCACACGCAATCATCAACGCCGGCGCATCATTGGCCAGCGCATCGGCATCGACCTTCGACGCCAGAGACATGTCCACGAAGGGATTGGCGATGATCGTCGGCGTACCGAGCTTGTTCTCGATCATGGCGGACAGGCCCTCGATGGATGCCGTGCCACCTGCCAAGACGATGAAGTCGACATCGTCGTACTGGCTCGAAGAGAAGAAGAACTGCAGTGAGCGGGTGACCTGCTGCAGCACCGCCTCTTTGAACGGCTGCAGCACTTCGGCTTCGTAGTCGTCGGGGAGCCCGCCCTGCTTCTTCGCGAGGCCCGCTTCTTCGAACGAGAGGCTGTAGCGGCGCTGAATCTCTTCGGTCAGCTGCTTGCCGCCGAACAGCTGCTCCCGCGTATAGATGGATCGATCCTCGGCCAGCACCGACAGCGTGGT
>JBFKCZ010000470.1:0-3006 GCA_041620035.1 Pseudomonadales bacterium | reverse complement strand
GCGGGCCCCCGCCTGTGCTAACGACTTCGCCATGGCGCGGCCCAGACCGCGGCCCGCGCCGGTTACGATGGCAACTTTGCCGTCGAGGCGGAGCTGGTCGAGGTTGCTCATGACTCAGCGGTAACCCTCTATGACGGGGCGCCGCGGCAGATCGAACCAGAGGCCGTCGCAGAACTCGGAGAGCGCGTCGTCCCATTCCAAGTCGAGGGCGGCAAGGTTGGCATCGAGCTGATCCGGCCGGCTCGCGCCGATCAGTGCGCTCGTGATGCCCGGCTGCCGCAGCACCCAGCCAACGGCGACGCTTACCATGTCGAGCTCGCGGCGCTTCACTTCGCCCGTCAGCCGGGCCACCGCGTCGAATTGTGCTTCCTGCCAGTAGCGTTCCTGGTACCGCGATGCGGCGCTGCCCAGGGTGAAGCGCGTGTTTTCGCGGGGTGCTTCGCCCTTCTCGTATTTCCCGGACAGAAAGCCGCCGGCCAGCGGGTTGTACACGAGTACGCCGAGTCCTTCGGACCGCGCGAGGGGCAGAAGCTCGGTTTCGATCTCTCGAAACAACAGGTTGTAGCGGGGCTGTACCGATGCGTACCGCGCGATCTGCAGACGATCCGCCGCCGCGAGTGCCTGGCCAAGGCGCCACGCGGGATAGTTCGAACAGCCGATGTAGCGAACCTTGCCGGCACGCACGAGATCGTCGAAGGCGCGCAACGTCTCTTCGATGGGTACACGCGGATCGAAGGCGTGCGACTGGTAGAGGTCGACGTAGTCGGTGCCGAGACGGGTGAGGCTCGCGTCGATCGACTCCACGATGTGCGCCCGCGACAGGCCGAAGGCGTTCGGACCCCTGCGCGTCGGCGCCCAGCACTTCGTTGCGAGAATGATGTCGTGCCGGTTGCCGCGCGTGCCCATCCAGCGGCCGATAATGCGTTCGGTTTCGCCGATGGTCTCCAGACTGCCGCCCAGCGGATACGCATCGGCCGTGTCGAGGAAGCGCAGGCCGCGTTCGAAGGCAGCGTCGAGGATCGAGATGCTCATCGCTTCGTCGCACTGGCCGCCGAATGTCATGGTGCCCAGGCAAAGTGCCGGCACTTCGAGGCCATTGCGGCCAAGACGTCTGTTTTCCACAGTCACCCCCTGGGCCGAAAGCTTGGTCGCATTCGCCGTGCGGTGCAAGGCGAGGGCGGGGTTGACGCCGTCCCGCCCTGCCTTCGATAGTGGGCAGCACTTCGATGGTGCGCAGAGGGAGGACACCATGACGCATCCGATCATTTCCGCCGATTCGCACATCACCGAACACCCCGACACCTACGTCGCCAACATCGATCGCAAGTGGCGCGACAGGGCGCCACATCTCGTCCGCTCGGCCGACCGGGGCGACATGTTCGTGATCGACGGTATGGATCGACCCGTGTTTCTGGGGCTGCTGGCCGCCGCCGGCAAGCCGCCGGAAGAAATCAACACGCAAGGTGTCAATTTCGAAGATCTGCACCGCGGGGGCTGGGATCCGAACGCGCGACTCGCGGACCAGGATCGCGATGGCGTCGCGGCCGAGGTCATCTATCCCACGGTGGGCATGCTGCTGTGCAACCACAAGGACTTCGATTACAAGAAGGCGTGCTTCGATGCCTACAACCGGTGGATTGCCGAGTACTGCGGTACGCACCCGTCGCGGCTTCTGGGCTGCGGTCAGACGGCCGGCCGCTCGCCGGAGGAGATGATCGAAGACTTCCGCGCAATCAAGGCCCTGGGCCTTCGGGGCGTGATGATGCCCGGCAATCCCGCGCAGGAAGACTACGACCATCCGATTTACGATCCGGTCTGGGAGGCCGCGGTCGATCTCGATCTGCCTCTGTCGTTCCATATCCTCACGACGCGTGACCCGTTCAAGGCCCGCGGGCCGAAGATAAACGGCTTCCTCGCGATCATCCGTGGCAACCAGGACATCATCGGTACGCTGATATTCGGTGGCGTCTTCCAGCGTCACCCGAAGCTGAGGGTAGTGTGCGTCGAAGCGGACGCGGGCTGGGTGCCGCACTACATGTATCGCATGGATCATGCGTACAAGCGCCATCGCAACTGGCTCGCCAAGGACGTCTCGCTCGATCGGCTGCCGAGCGAGTACTTTGCGGAGCACATCTATACGACGTTCCAGGACGATTGGGTGGCGTTTCGAAGTGCGGATCAGATGAACTGGCGGCGTTTGATGTGGGCAAACGACTTTCCGCATTCGGATTCGACGTGGCCCTGGTCGCAGGAGATTCTGGCGAAGCAGGCGAGCTGCCTCACCGATGAACAGCGGCGCGGCATCCTGTGCGACAACGTGGCGGATCTCTACTCGATCGATCTGCGCCAGCTGGAGGCGCGCTGATGCGTACCGGCGCGGATGTCGTCGCGGAAGCACTCGCGCAACTCGGCGTGCGCCATGCGTTCTGCATCGTCAGTATTCACAACATGCCGATCGTCGATGCGATTCGACGACGCGGTGCAACCGAACTCATCGACGTACGTCACGAGCAGGCCGGCGCCCACGCGGCCGACGGCTACGCGCGCGCGACGGGTGAACTCGGCGTGATGATCGCGAGCACCGGTCCTGGAACGACCAACACGGTCACCGGGCTGTACGAGGCCGCGTACGCGTCGAGCCCGCTCCTCTTGGTCACCGGCCAGGCGGAAACGGGATTCTACGGTCGCGGTCTCGGCTACGTGCACGAGGCTGATCAGCAGGTGCCGATGCTGCGCACGATCACGCCGTGGGTGGAGAGTCCTCGTATGGCGGCCGACGTCGGGCCGGCCCTCTCGAGGCTGGTCAAGGCGATGCGCAGCGGCCGCACGCTGCCCGGGGCCATCGAGCTTCCGATCGACGTGCAGTACGCAGATGCGGGGGCGGCACCCTTCGAAGTGTCGCCACCGACGATGCCATCCCTGGACTCGGCTGCGATCGAGGCGGCGCGCACCGCGCTAGCCGGTGCTCGCAGGCGCGTCATTCTCGCGGGCGGCGGCGTGGTGGCG
>JBFKCZ010000469.1:0-3007 GCA_041620035.1 Pseudomonadales bacterium | reverse complement strand
GCAGCCGCCGCGATGTCGTCCGGCGTGCCGGTGCGGCCCGCAGGAACGGCCGCGCCCATGCGCAACGCCGTCTGTTCATCGATGTGCATTGTTTCGAGCAACATTTCGGTGACGACAATACCAGGAGCGATGGCGTTGACGCGGATGCCCTTCGGTGCGAGTTCCACGGCGAGCGTCTTGGTCATCTGTATCACCCCGGCGCGCGCAGCACCGTAAGGACCGAAGCCAGGCGATGCGCTCAAGCCCGCGATCGATGCGATGTTGATCACGCGGCCGCCATCACGAAACTTGCGCGCTGCGCTTTTCGCACCCCACCAGAGGCTCTTGAGGTTCAGATCGATGAGGGAGTCCCAGTTGGCTTCGGTCGTCTCGATCAGATTGTGGGTCGACCGGTCGAGATTGCCGCCGGCGTTGTTCACCCAGATCGTCAACGGCCCGAGCGCGGCTTCGGCGGCGTCGGCGAGACGGTCGATGGCGGGGAAGTCGAGCACGTCCATCGACACGGCAAGCGCCCGGACGCCACGCGCTTCTATCTCGCGGGCGACCGCATCGACATCGCCCTTGCGACGCGCGGCGACGGCTACGTGCGCACCGCACTCGGCCAATGCGAGCGCAATGCCGCGACCGATACCCTTGCCGCCGCCGGTGACCACCGCCACCTGACCGTCGAGCCGGAAGCGATCGAGTATGCCCACGTCCGTGCCTCTCGCGAACGTTCGTCTAGCGGTCGGTGCCAACGCTGCGATTGGCGTCGAACACCAGCAGCAGGTTGCCGGCCATATGGTTGTAGATACCGTAGCCCGACGAGATTGCCAGAAGGCCGTCTTCGGCCACCGGTGCGGCGCCACCGCCGAGTGATCCGCCATGCACGGTCTCTCCGGTCACTGTCGAGTGTTCGACCGTCGTGTCGTAGCTCCACACCACATCGCCCGACTGCTGGCTGTAGATTCGCGCGACACCATCCATGCCACCGGCCACGACCAGCGCATCGATCGCCGTGATTGCTTGCGAGATGCCGGGATGACAGAACGGACGGCCGTTGCATACATCCGGCGCCGGCGAGTACCAGCGCACTTTGCCCGTTGCACCGTCGAGGGCGTGCAGGCCCGGTCGGTCCGGCGAGTCGTAGGTCCGACCATCGGCCATGTCGGAGATCGGCACGAAGATCGTCGTCGCGTTGGCGGCGAGTCCGAAATGCACGCCACCTTGAATGCCACCGCGCCCGACCTTGGTCTTCCACACCAGCGCGCCGGAGTCCGGGTCGATGGCGTAGACGTCGCCCGACTTCTGTCCGCCGATCACCAGTTGTTTGCCGTCCGTGCCGGTGAAGAGCAGTGTGCCAGCACCGAAGTCGAAGTCGGGTCCCTTCTCCGGCGGACAACTGTCGTCGGTGATGGTGTCGCATGCCGTGTTCCACACGTCGTTTGCGGTTGCCTGATAGGCCCACTTGACCGCGCCCGTATCGAGATCCAGCGCCATGATGGCATCGCTGGTGAGTGTTGCCGGCGAAGACATGTTCTCCCCGGTACCCACGTAGATCTGGCGGCGTGCGCCGTCGACGGTCGGCGTGTTCCAGATGGTCGCGCCCGACGGGCCGTACATGTCGGTGCCCGACCGGTTCTGACTCTGCACGATGGGTTCCTGGGCGATGGTCGGTGTCTTCCACAGCAAGTCACCGGACGCCGCATCGTAGGCCGCGACCCAGCCGCGGGCCTTGCAGCATTCGTACTTGGGATTGACCGCCAGCGACACTTCGAGCGATGACACCGGCACATACAACTTGCCCTCGAAGAGGGAAGGGGTGCCCGTGATGGTTGCGTTCGGATGATCGTCCGGCCGATGACGCCAGAGGAGTTCACCGGTCGTTGCGTCGATGCCGTAGACATTACCCAGCAGATCGCCGAAGAAGGCGCGCGGACGTGCCGACCGATCCCCCTTCTGCCATGACTCGATCACGATCCCGGTGCGTACCTCACCGCTCGCGGCGAACGACCAGCGTGCGCAGCCCGTTTCGCGATCGAGTGCGTAGACCTCGCCGCTGTGGCTGCCGATGTACAGCGCACCGCCCGCGAACGTGGGCTGAGAGCGCACGCGGTTTGCGCCAGGAAAGGATGCCGCCCACTTCAATCTGAGGTCGGGCACGGAGGCCGCCGTGAAGCCCGCGGTCTCTGCCGGAATCTCATGGGTATTGGCGGGGTTCTGGCCCCAGCCGGTTGCGCGCGGCGGGCGATCGAAATCGAATGCGAGACGACTCGCATCGCAGGTGGGCAGCGGCGGCGGTCCGGCGCCGTCGATGGCGAACCCGGTGATGTACTCCGACAATTCGATGCGATCCCCGTCGGAGAGCATGGCGGCCTGTTCGCGCATCACGCCGGTCGTGAGCGACGCGAGCACGGCTTTCGGCGTCATCATGCCGATCATGTCGCGATGCGGAGCCTTGGCGACGGCGCCGTCGTGGCAGCTGGCGCAGTGCGCCACGTAGATCGACCGACCCGGATGCTTCTCCTTGGCCGCCGTGGCGTCGGCGATCGCCTGCATGCCGTCGGTCGGGTTCGCCGGCGCGTCTGCTTGCGGTTGCGTCGCTGGCGGCTGTGGTTCGGTCGACTCGCCCTGACAGCCTGTCAGCATCGCCCATAAGGCGAGTGCCAACGGCGCAAGGCCGCGGCATGCCCCACGGCGCACAACCATCATGGAGTTGCGAAACGTCAAGACGTGCCCCCTGTGCTCGTTGTCCTTCGGTATCGAGCTTTGCCGTACTACGCGTTCACGCCGCCCAGGCGACACGCCCGCGGATCTTCCGCGCCTGCAGTGTCGGCATCACCGACTCGGCAAAGAGCCGCATGTTGCGCTCGGCTTCGTCCCAGGGCATACCCGCGTAGCTGAACACCCCCACGTAGGTTTCCGCGCCGATGCGGTTGGCGTTCTCGATGATCCGCTCCGTGCACATCTGTGGCGTGCCCCAGGTCTGGATGTTGAGAAAGAACTCGACGGCGGCGTCGGGGCCGTT
>JBFKCZ010000468.1:0-3011 GCA_041620035.1 Pseudomonadales bacterium | reverse complement strand
GTCGTGATCGAACCCGGTAGCGACCGCGAGATCAGGCTGTGACCGCCTGATCGGAAGGTGCTGTGGGAGCGCCCTTGGAGGGTGTTGTTAAAGTACCCGGCGCGTCTGTGGGAGCGGGCTTGCCCGCGAATTCGCGCCCAAGGACGCTCCCACAGAGGCGCCGATGACTCCTGGTTCAGTTGCTGAAGCGCCAGCGCAGTTTGGCGACGAAGCTGTTGATGATGGGGTGCCTGAAAGCATCCTCGAACAACTCGTCGAAGTCGGCCTCAAAGCGATTCGGCAATGTGTTGCCACGCGTGTAGACCAGATAGAGGTCGGTGAGCGGTGCGATTTCCCAGCGATAGCGCGCCTGCAGGGTGAACAGGCTCGCGGTGAAGTCGTGATTCGGTAGCGTGCGCGCCGTCGGCGTGAGCCGTCCATCGCCGAGGGGCACCGCGAAGAAGCCATCTTCCTCTGCGCGCACACCCACCCACTGCACGGTGAAGTTCACCTGATGCGCCGCGGCCAGGAACCAGTTCATCTTCAGGGCGGTCTGCAGCTCGCGCGCATCGAATCGTCCGAAGTTACGGCCGCCCTGGTACACCATCCAGCCATTGCGCTCGCGATACTTGAGATCGAGATCGACCGAGAACCGGTCGATGGGCCGCCATGTCACGCCGCCGCCCAGGAGATACGCCCAGTCGCCGAGCTGCTCCTGTTGCGCCGCGACGTTGACGGAAAAACTGTAGACGCTGCTCGCGTCCGTCGCGAGCAGGAGTTCCGACCAGACTCGGTCGTTTGTTCGATACGCGCCATTGCCCCGGCTGTCGCGATCTTCGTAGCCGGCGGGTTGGAAACCGAGTCCGGAGCGCAGGGTATTGCGTCCAGGCAACACCATGGAATTACGCCAGTACACGCCGCCATCGACCAGGTGATGTTCGCTGACGCTCACCTTCCCATTGACGATCACGGTGCCACGAATGTCCGAAACGTTTCGGCGCACCGTGCTGTCAGCGTACAGAAACGCATACTGAGCTCCGGTGTAATCGTTGCGCTGCAGAAAGCCGAAGTCGTTGAAGTTGACGTCTTCGTCGAACCAATCGACCGAAACGCGGTGCTGGATGCGGCTGTTGGCCGCGTACTGCATCTCGAACTGAGCGGCATTGCCACGCCGGTCGTTGACGTCGGAAGCGACCAGCAGCGTCTCACCGATCCAGCGGCCATCGGCGCTCGTGTAATGGCTGTCGATGGCATGCACCGCAGCCTCGTACAACGGGCCATCGACAACCGTTCCGAGATAACCGACCGAACGCCGCGAGGCACCCACGCTCTCGTACAACGCCCGCACCGCACCGAAATTCCGACCATCGGCACCGAAGGCCACTTCCTCGCCCGAGGCGTTGGTGCCGATCAGATGGACATCGTCTTCGGCCGCACCCAGCACGCCGTAGCGAAGCCCGCCCGAATTCCCCGTGACTTTCGCCGCGCCGAGCAGCTCCGTCGGCAGCGCAAATTCGCCGCGCAGTGGCACGATGCCGGCCGGCGTCACGACCTGCGTCGGTGTTCCACCGATGCGCCGCGTGTTGAGCAGCGAAATCGGTGCCGGCACGAGCGTGTTGAGAAACACCCGCCGGGAAGAAGTCGCGTAGTTCTCGTTGTTCGTGTAGCGGATCTGGTTGCCCGGGTTCGCGCGGGTGCTCGTCTCGAACACCTCGCTGCCTTCCAGGAAGAACACGCGCTTCTCCGGAAAGAACGTCTCCTGGGCGCTCAGGTTGAGCACGACGTCATCGACCTCTACGGAACCGAAGTCGGGCAAAGCCGTGGCCGCCAGTTCCACGAGCGGAGAGGGCTTCCAGGTGAAATCCGCACCGACGCGGACATCGTTGTCGTCGTGCCGATGATCGAACGTGTTGGCGGCGAAAGGAATGACCGACACGAGTTTTCGCGGCGCTATGTCTTCGAGCACCATGTGGTTCAGCGCCGAAACGAACTGCGGAGATGAGTAGGCGTGCCCTGGCCATTGGTATCGAGCATTCTCGTGGGAGACCTGCCGGCTCAACGCGAACCCCACGGTTCGTGGCCCGGTGTTGTTCGGCAGGTTCATCATCGACCAGGGAAAGAACATCTCGGCACTCCAACCGTCATCGCGCACCGCCGACTTCCCAAACCACGGTCCATCCCAGTCGCGGGAGTAGTTGCGTTCCGGGAGCACCTTGCCGTCCATCAGCGTGTCGCCGAGCGCGACGATGAACCAGTAACCGAACTTGCCTTCGCCGCTCGTATCGAGAGTGATACCAATGGTGTCGCGGTCGATGAAGTCGTCGCGCACCGAGCGCCGCGTCACCAGCGTCTCAGGCGGCTGATACATCACCGCGCCGACATACAAGCCGCGCTCGGTGGCGAACATGCGCACTTCGGTGTCGTACCTGCCGTGCTCACCGGTCGCCGGAATCGAAACGAGCATGTTGTCGTACGCCGGCACGGTGGCCCAGATCGGTTCGTCGGGCTTGCCGTCGATCGTGATGTCGACCGATTCGTGCGCGAGCGTTGCAACGGCGATGCGATGCGTGGGTATGCCGTCGAAGGATTGGATGACTTCCTGAGCACCGGGCGCGGCGGCGCCGGAGACGGGCACACCCACCATCAAGGCAAAGCAGCCCAGAATCCCGCTGACCCGATGGCGGATTGATCTCATGTCGTTCGCGGGCGGATGACCCACGGCCCCAGTGAAGAACGCCAATTATGGCTTTAATCCACCCGAATTAAAGCCGGACATTAGGCCTTCCGGCGACCGAGGACGGCGAACACCCAGCCACCGAGTGCGCCGGCAAGCCCCTGGAGCAGGATGCCCGCCGCAGTTCGCGCCCCCGCGATACCCGAGATGTCGAGCAGTTGTTTCATGATGAGAAGCGCGCAGACGATGGCTACGGCCCCGGCGAGGGTGTACCCCAACGTGCGCAACCGGGCACGGTTACGGCTGATCAGGAAAGCGGCCGGCAGCGCGATCAGAAAGGCGACGGCAACGATCGGCG
>JBFKCZ010000467.1:0-3013 GCA_041620035.1 Pseudomonadales bacterium | reverse complement strand
TCCACACCGATGACGAGCGCGCGGTCGATACGGACCCGCGCCAGACCGGCCGCGACACTGCCGCCATGATCGGCGACGTCGAAGAGATCCATCGCGCGGGACAGATAGAGGTAGCAGTTCGCATCGAACGCACCGACGAACTTGTTGGCATGCGCCTCGAGGTAGGATTCGACTTCGAAGTCGAGTCGGAAAGGACCATTGGGTGCCTCGTCGGTGGCGCGCTCGCGTCCGAACCGGCCTTCCCACTCCCGCGCCGAGCGATACGTGATCATGCCGAGCTTGCGCGCGAGCCGCATGCCGGTGATCGGCCCCGCACCAAGCGCGTAGTTGCCGTTGTTCCAGTCCGGGTCCTTACGAATCATTTCGCGTTGCAGCGAGCGCAGCGCGATCGCGAACGGCAGGCTGCGAGCCGCTGACGATATCGACACGAGCCCGCGGGAGACGTCGGGGAACAGCATGCAGAATGCGAGCGCCGTCATGCCTCCCATCGAGGCACCCACGGTCGCGTAGAGCGTTTCGATGCCGAGCGAGCGGACCACTTCGGCGCCGGCGTGCGCAACGTCTTCGAGGCACAACACGGGGAACGTGAGCCGATAGGGTTGCCCCGTCTCCGGATCGACGGAAGCGGGACCGGTCGAGCCGAAACAGCTGCCGAGCGAATTCACGCAGATGACGAAGTAGCGATTGGTGTCGATGGGCTTGTCAGGGCCGACCATGTCCTCCCACCAGCCGGTACTCGGATCCTCTGGCGAAGACGCAACGTGTGCCGACGGTGAGAGGCCCGTGAAGATCAGGACGGCATTGTCACGGTCTCGATTCTGCTGGCCCCAGGTCTCGAACGCGATGGTGGGTTCGCGCAGCCGGCCGCGCTTCGTGGTGAACGTGCCCGACAGTTTCAAGAGGCGGGGTGCGCTCGCCATGGCACAACTCAAGGGTGTGGAGAAGCGGACCGGCTTTATAGCGCACAGTCGCCCAGGCTCGATAGCTCGCTATGGAATAGCGGTATAACCATCGGTCAGAACGAGCGCTCGAACCGTAATCCCCAGGTGAATTCGTTCATCGAGAAATCGTCGAAGCCTGCCATCGTCCGATAGTTCACGAATCCCGACACGCCATTGATGAACTGGGCCGATGCACCCACGGAGAACACGAAGTAGTCCGAATCCGGCCGGTCGGTACGCAGCGTGATCACCGGTGTCGGGTTGGTCGGATCGGTGGCGAACGGATCGTTCGCCATGGTTACAGCCACGAGCTCGGCGCTGTCTTCGAGTTCATGCACGAAGTCGACGCGCGCGTGGGGAATGAACACGCCCCAGCTCTGATTCAAGACAACCGAGGCATGACCGCCAGCGTTGAGCTGGAAAGACCGGGCGTCCTGGTCGCCGATCAGCATGTTGAAGCCGGACGCGCCCGTCTCGGCGAACTGATCGACGTCGACGTCGAAGTAGTACGCACCGATGTGAGGACCCACGGTCCACGGGCCTTTGTTGAAGTCGTAGCCACCGGACAGTCCGCCCGAGAACTGCATGCCGTCCGTGTCGCCACGCGCGGTTTCCTGGTAGACATTGAATGCGTCGGCGTAACTGATCTGACGCATCGTTTCGTAGTCGTTCTGGCCGTACGTGATCATGCCGTCGACGTAGAACCTGTCCGCCGAAAAGTAGGTGCCAAACACCGACGCGCTCCATGCCTCTATGTCGAGTTCACCCTTGCTGCTCGTGAAGTCGCTTTCTACCGATGCGTAGCCGAACGCGACACCGAAGACCAGATCGTCACGGAACCGATAGTCGACACCGGCTGTGATGCCAATCGTGTCGTAGTCGAAGGCAGCCTCGTTCTCCGTGGCATCCTTGTCGCCGAACTTCACGTTGCCGTTGGCGAACAAACCCCAGCGGCCGAAATCATCGGCGCTGGCGCCGCCGCCCGTCAGCTTGTCGAACGCAGCCTTTGCCACTTCGTTGATCGCCACACCGGCGATCGCCTGATCCCCGATCTGCACATTCAAGCCGGCGAGATCGATACCCGACGCACCCGAGCGCAGCGAGTTGACGCGCTGCATGAGGTTTCCGTTCTGCATGCTGGTGAGCCGCAGCGCCATCGTCGCGGCAACGATCAGTTCTTCCGGGTTGATGGCGTCGAGTGCACCGCGAACCTGGGCATCTGGCGTGGCGGTATCGCGCAGCCCGCCGCAGGCACCGAGTATCTGGCCTTGTTCATCGGAGATGTTCTGCTGTTGCGTGAGTCGCGGGCACAGCACATCGAGGTATCGTGCCAGCGCGAGTTGATTCGGGGTCAATCCCGGAATGTCACCGAGGACGCGCGAGTCGACGACCGTGATCGTGACGTCCTTCGTGACGGTGGTGCCGTTCGCATTGGTGACGCCGATGCTGGCCACGAAGACCGTGCCGGTCTGAGTGCCTTGTGGAATGGTGAAAGTGAACGTCGCGTTGCCCGGTGCCGGCAATGTCGTGGGGTTGATCGTGCCGAGATTGGTGGCGAGCGTGAACGGCGCGGCGCCAGTGACGCCGAAGGTCAGACTCACGGTATCGCCCTGCAAGCCGCTGACGTTTTCATCCGGGCCCGGGTCCACCAGATCGTCGTTGTCGGCGATATTCACCGATGCTTGGGAGAGATTGCCGGCCGCGCCGCCCGTGACCGTGCCGATCTGCACAGTGAAGCTCTCAGTTTGCTCGATGTCGGTGTCTTCGAGGATCGCGACTGTAAAGGTCTTGGGGGCGCCATCGCCGTCGGCCCACGTCAGTGTCGCGTTCGTGGCTGTGAAATCGGCACCTTCCGTGGCAGTGTCGCCGGAGTTCGTGAAGGCGGAAACGCCGGCGGTCACCACGCCGGTGGTACCGCCGGTCCGACTGACGGTCACGATCGCCGTACCCGCGCCTTCGTCGACGCTAAAGGTGGGCTGCGTGAACTCGACGAAGCCCGGCGTGCCACCGTCGTCGTCGATGATGTCGATCCGCAACTGCGGGGTCGTCGGCGGTACGCTCAGGGGCGTGCC
>JBFKCZ010000466.1:0-3022 GCA_041620035.1 Pseudomonadales bacterium | reverse complement strand
GCTCGAAGCGAGCCTGCGATCCGCAGCGGAGTTTGCCGACGCATATGGACGCTGGTGGCGGGAATGGAGCGAGCAATACCAGAAGATCGGAACTCGAAGCGGGATGACGGATGTCTCCACTGACTCCAGGGAAGCCACATGAGTAAGTGGGCGTTGGTGACGGGCGCATCCTCCGGTATCGGCGAGGAACTGGCCCGCGTCTACGCTGAGCACGGCCATAACGTCATCCTGGTCGCCCGTCGCGAGGACCGGTTGGTCGTGCTCGCGAATGAACTGCGCGCCAAAGGCGTCAAAGCCCATGTCATCGCCATGGACC
Organism: Pseudomonadales bacterium; assembly: GCA_041620035.1. Taxonomy (GTDB): domain Bacteria; phylum Pseudomonadota; class Gammaproteobacteria; order Pseudomonadales; family Azotimanducaceae; genus SZUA-521. Next base: position 2,706 of record JBFKCZ010000466.1, on the reverse strand, counting down.
TCGCGCGGCCGGAGTCGGCCGACCACCTGTTCAATTCGGTGCAGGCACTCGGCGTGCACGTCGACGTGCTGGTCAACAATGCCGGCTTTACGCATCACGGTAGGTTCGTCGCTATGGACGCGACAGCAGTCAAGGAGATGCTGCAACTCAACATGGCGACGTTGGCGGCGCTCAGTCATCGCTTCGCGGATCCGATGGTCGCCGCGGGCGACGGCCGCATACTCAACATCTCGTCGGTCACCGCGTTCCAGCCGGTGCCCGGATTCGCGCTCTATGCCGCGGGCAAGGCATTCGTGTTGTCGTTCACGGAGGCGCTGTCGGAAGAACTGAAAGGAACCGGTGTCAGCGTGACCGTGCTCTGTCCGGGACTCACCGACACGGCGATGGTGGACAGCGTGCAAGACGATGGCAGGCTGCCCCAGATCCCCTCGTTCCTGATCAGCGATGTCAGGGCCGTGGCGCGGGAGGGATACGATGCCGCCGAGCGGCGGGAAGTGGTTCGCGTACCCGGACTCGCTAATCAGATGACGGCGCTGTGGGTACAGAGTCAACCGCGCTGGCTCGTACGCACGCTCGGCGGCATGTTCGGGCGGCCGTTCATGAAGTAGGCGCATCCATCAGAAACCCGGATGAGGCTTTCATACAGCTTCACGCCTTCTTCTGATCCGTCCGTTGCGTGGCGAAGACCGACGCTGCCGAAGGTCAGCGCAGGCTGATCGCCCGGGTTCCGCTGGCAGCGGTCCCTTTCGTGGACCACTGAGGCTGTCGCGAGTCGCAGCGGCCTCTGTCACCATGCGTCGTCCCGGCAACGGAAATCGCTCATGGGCACAAGTGCAGTGGAAGTGGCCGCGCGCCTCTTCGAGAACATCGAAGCCAAACGGGTCGACGCGGTGGCGGCGCTTTACGCCGACGACATCGCCGTGTGGCACAACTTCTCCAACGCCGAACAGAGCAAGGCAGACAATCTGAAAACCCTCGACGGACTGGCTCGTTCGGTCGAATCGTTGCGCTATGAAGTCCTCGAGCGCGTGCTGCTCGGTGATCGTGTCATGCAACGGCACAATCTTCGCTGCCGCACATCTTCCGGCAGTGAAGTCGTGATTCCTGCCTGCATCTTCATCACCGTGCAGGACGGGTTGATTCGGCGAATCGACGAGTATCTGGACACCGGCCAGGCGAATCGTCTGCGGGAAGCCACGGGCCGGCCGCGGATCTAGCCACCCCATTTCGAACGAGAGTCCACATGATTTACGAACTACGCACCTATCACGCCGCCCCGGGTCAGATCGAGCGCATGCACCGTCGGTTTCGCGACCACACGATGCGTCTCTTCGCAAAGCACGGCTTGCACGTCGTTGGTTTCTGGACGCCCGACAACGACGCAAACACACTCGTGTACCTGCTGCGCTTTCCGAGCCACGAGGCGATGAAGCAATCGTGGGCAACGTTTGCCGCCGATCCCGAGTGGAAGAAAGCCAAGGCGGAGAGCGAGGTGGAAGGGAGACTGGTCGCCGACTTCAAGAGCGAAGTCATGACCCTGACGCCGTACTCGCCGGCGGTCTGACGCCGCTCGACTGCCTGGCTGCGCTCAACGGACGTAGAAAGGCCCGGGCCGGGTGTAGAGATCTTCGTAGTGTACGAGCACGGGCTCGCCGAGCTGGCACGGGGCGCCGTTGCGAAAAGCCCACTCGCCGCGCTCGCAGTTATCGGCGATCACGTAACCATTGATCAGGAAACGGCGGTCGCGCATCGATGTGTTCGCGCCGGATCCGTGTACCAGATGCAGGTGCCACAGGGCGAGATCGCCGGGCTCGAGCACGAGATCCACTTTACTTTCGGGATCGAGCCCGAGTTTGCGCAGGTCGTTATCGTCGAGCGTCCGATCCATCACCGGGGCATCATCCGCGAAGCGCAGTTCGCCGAGCCGGTGGCTGCCCGGGAGCACGGTCATCGCGCCGCTCTCCTTCGAGTGCGGGTCGATGGCGATGCCTGTTTGCACGTAGGACGTTTCCGGTGAGACATAGGCCGATCGCGGACGTCGCGAACGGATGTCCTGGTGGTAACCGAACTCGACTGCACCCGCGCCCGGCGGCTTCCAGTGCATCTGATTGATGATCTGCTTGAGACTGCGGCCGATCAGCGGCGCGAGAATGCGCGCCATGCGCGGATCCACGCGGTAGCGGGCCAGTGTGGCGTCGATATAGGACGGCCACTGCACCATGCGCACCATGGGGCCGAGTGCGGCGTCTTCTACGACGCGATAGAAGAGGTTTCGGTGACGGTAGCTCGCACCGTAGTCGATGCCCTGCGCGTAGAAGCGGTCGAAGGCCTCCGCGAGCTCCGCCACCTCGTGCGGACGAAACACGCCCTTCACCACGGCATAGCCGTGTTCGTGAAAGTGCTCTACGTAGTCGCACCGCATGCATCAACCGTAGCGGGTTTTTGCACTCGCGGCCGCACGGCTTTGTATCGAAGCTCGCTCGGCGTGGCCGCTTTGTGACCGACTTAGCGTCTTTTGCGGCCGCTCACCCGGGTCAGCGTCTCGGGAATGAACTCCTGCGCGCGAACGTTCTCGAATCCGGCCGCTTCGAAATAGCCCCGGCAATCGGTGACCGCATGGGCAAGGCCGGTAGAACGGCTGACGGCTTCCGACAGCCCCCAGAGCGCGGGGGCGAGCGGGCCGCGTCGATCCGCGTCCAGCATTTC
>JBFKCZ010000465.1:0-3034 GCA_041620035.1 Pseudomonadales bacterium | reverse complement strand
GGCTCTCGATGAGCTGCGTTGTCCTTTCCACGGCTGGTCGTGGAATCTGGATGGCACCTTGAAGCAGGTACCGTGCGCCTACGACTATGCCGGCCTCGACCGCAAGTCGGAGTCGCTCCCCGAAGTGAAGGTGGGGCGATTCGGCCGCTTCATCTTCATCAATCCGGATCCCAACTGCGAGCCGCTCGAACGTCACCTCGGCGATCTCGCCACGCAATTCGAAGTCTTTCCCTACGACAGGCGGTACAAGCAAGCCCACGTCGCCAAGGTGATTCGCGCGAACTGGAAGGTGGTTCAGGAAGCCTTCATGGAGTCGTATCACGTGCTGATGACGCACCCGCAGATTCTCACCGGCGGCGCCAACGACCTGTGCACGAAGTACGACGCATTCGGCAACTACTCGCGCGCCATTCGTTGCGGCGCACTCGAAGGCGAGACGATGCCGGCCTGGGAAACGGCGAAGAACGAGAACGGCGCCACCGTGCTGCGTCACCCGCTGAACGGATGGCTGTACGAGTGCGTCGGCGAAGACCTCGTCAAAGTGACGACGCCGAAGGGCCAAACCGGCATGTTCACCACCGAAGCGGAGTGGCTCGAAGGCGAACTCACCGACGCCAACCCCCACCTTTGCCTGTGGGTCGGCGGCCGACAGCTGCCCGCCGGCGGCTCCATGCGCATGAGAGACTTCCAGGTCACCGACGAGATCCGGGCCAAGCTCGGCCCCAACGCCTCACCGCGTGCACTGAGCGCAGAGGTGCAGCGACAGATGCTGAAGGGCGTCATTCCATCGGTCGCAGACAAAATTCCCGACATCGAACTGTCGGCGTCGATCTTCCTCACCGTGTTCCCCAACTGGCACCCGTGGGGCTCGTTCAATCAGATCAACTACCGCTTTCGGCCCAACGGCGACAATCACGAGGAGTGCATCATGGAATGCATGTACCTCGCGCCCATCCCGGAAAGTGGCGACTACACGCCGGTCTCCGAGATTCATTGGCTGGGCGTCGACGACGATTGGACCGAGGCGCCCGAACTCGGCATGCTCGCCAAGATCTTCAATCAGGACCTGCGCAATCTGCCGTTCGTCTATCAAGGGCTGAAGGCGACCGCCCGCGAGCATCTGCGGCTCGCGGACTACAACGAGCTCAAACTGCGCCACTTCCACGACATGTACGGCAAGTGGGTGGGTGACCCGATCGCGTAGCCGGGAACGTCAGCCCGTGCGTGCGAGCGCTTTCGGCAAGTCGGCGAGCCGGGGATCGTTGGGGTAGATCCAGTCGTCGCCGATCACCTGCGCTACCCGCAGTTCACTCGGGATCCGGTCGATACCGATCATCCGATCCGCCGCCTGATTCCAGTGATAGATGCGCGCTTCCTGGTAGCTGAGCGGCACGCCTTTGAAGCCGTACGACTCCATCGAGCGCTGAATACGCTCACCGAACTGCGTGTCTTCCTGCAGAACCTGGCCGAGTTCTGGACCATGCTCCGTTTCGACCGTCCACATGTCGGCGAGCGCCGGCGCGGGGCCGTCGCCCCAGTCGTGCACCATGGTCCAGGTTTCGAGTCGACACGTGTTGATGGAGGTGGGCCAGAACAGCAATGGTGGAATCGATCGGTGGCTCAGCGGTGACACCCAGTTCGGGAAGATGCCGTACGACTGAGTGCATGTGCGTCCGATTTCGCCAACGGTTTCGATGAAGCGCGTATTCGGCGGTGACGTCGATTCACGCAGCTGCGGCACGCCTTCGCGACTGGGCGCAATCATTCGCCCGTGTCCGTTCCGGTACAGCGTGTTGACGTTGCGGCGGTGATCGAGCAGGAGCGCCACGGTCTTCGCATGAATGCTCGGCACATGGTAGACCTCGGTGTTGGCCTCCATCGCGATCTTCCAGTTGCACTTCAGATCGAAGATGTGGCGACCCGCAAGGCGACAGTTCTCGAACTGGAACTCACGCCATTCCTCGGCAATCGGACCGAGCCAGTCCAGGAGGCTGGGTGCCGCATCGTCGAAGTTGACGAAGATCAGGTTGCCGAAGCGCTCGCACCGCACCTTGCGCAGCCCGCGACACGAGAAGTCCAGGTCGCGGAAGTCTTCGGGATCGCGCAGACCGACGAGGTCGCCATCGTGGCTGTAGGTCCAGCCGTGGTACTTGCAGACGAGCCGCGGCCGTTTACCCGACTGCTCGGTTACCACCGGCGCGCCGCGGTGACTGCACGTGTTGTAGAAGGCATTGATGGCGCCACTCGTGGCGTGAACGATGAGCACCGGCTGCCCCGCGTTCTCCCACAACCGGAAGCAGCCCGGCTCGGGGACTTCGTCGATGTGCCCGGCAAGCAGCCAGGATTTGCGCCAGATGTGCTGCTTTTCGAGTTCGTAGAAGCGCGGGTCGGTGTATCGCCCCGCAGGGATGTCGGGCAGCGTCGGGAACGACTCCGGCGGCGCCGTGCGGTTCGCCTCGTACTCCATCAGTGCCCGCAGTGTGTCGATCTCTCGCTGATTCACGCGCGCCTCCCTCTGCTGTCCCACGACAGTATCATCGACCGCTTTGCTGGCAAACTCCGGCCGTGCGCATCATCTTCAGCCGCAAGGGATTCGACTCATCGGCCGGTGGCTGCCCCAGTCCCCTGCTCGACGGTCGCCCGGTCTCGCTGCCCATTCCGTCGGCAACCCCGTCGCCCACCCGATTCTCGGAGTTGCCGCCGCCCATCCCGGTGCTCGTTTCGGATCTCAGCCGCGGTCGCATCGATCCGCGTTCGTTCTGCCACCTCGACCCGGATCTCGACGCCCCATCGCGGCCGCGTGCACCGGGCTGGCGCGGTGCGTTCGGCCAGGCCGGCGCCGCGCAGGGCCATTTGCGTCGTCAAGGTGTGGGCGTCGGCGATCTGTTCCTGTTCTGGGGACTCTTCCGAAACGTACAGCGCGACCGCCGTTGGCGCATGCGTCCCCCCCGTTCCGATGTCGGCTACCGGCCGCGACGCCGCCAGCACGATCAACGCAATGACGGCCATACGCAGCAACATCAGCAGCAAGTTG
>JBFKCZ010000464.1:0-3036 GCA_041620035.1 Pseudomonadales bacterium | reverse complement strand
GCACCCCGACGCTTCAGCACATCGAGTACCAGTGACCCGCCATCGGCGGCCTTGAGACCGATGCGCAGTTCCGCCATGGACGGCTGAGCCGCGGCGGCCAGCGGTCGAAACAGCACGGCGAGGGTATTGCCTTCCCGGGCAGCGAGCTTCAGTCGCCGGATCTCGGGCATTTGCAGGCGTGACTCGTCGAGCCATGCCAGGACTGCGCTGCAGGAGCCCGAACGCAGGGCGCGCTCCAGGGTCCACAACGCATCCTGATGCTGGCGGGGGTGTACCAGCAGCACCTTGCGGATATCGATGCCCAGGGCGCTCAAGGCCGGCACATAGGGAATGTGGGGCGGATTGACCCAGGCGAGCCAGCGGGACTCCCCACTGAGCGACGTCAGGGCAGGCGCCAGCAGCCGCAGCTCACCGACGCCGAGCTGATCGAGCAGCAGCTCCATGAGCCCGGCCCGGGGCCAACCGTGCCCCGCCAGCAGCGGATCGAGGGCCGGATGACCGCTGCCGATGGTGGCCGGCTGGGCGTCGAGGCGACGCCCGGCCCGCCAGACATCCGGGTGGTGCAGGAGATCAGAGAGTGCGGAAGCCGAAGGCTCCGACGGGTCTGGTGTAGGCATGGCGCAACTGTATTTCCATACAGGGGCCGATCAGATTATCTGTACGTATATACAGTATCAAGCCTTTCGATCGGATTTTTTCAAACCCCGCTCGATGAGCCCGCGACCGATGCCGTAGTAGCTGAAACCGAGCTGACCCAGGAACACCGGGTCATAGAGATTGCGACCGTCGAAGATCACGGGTTGCCGCAGGTGCTGCTTGAGGCCTGCGAAGTCCGGACTGCGGAACTCGTTCCATTCGGTGATCAGCACCAGCGCATCGGCGGCCTCGAGTGTCTCCTCGCGACGGTCGCAGATCGTGACCGCTGCACTTTGCCCGAATATGCGGCGCGCTGCCTTTCCGGCAGCCGGATCATAAGCTCTCACCTTCGCGCCCGCGGCGATGAGCCCATCGATCAGCGCGACACTGGGCGCGTCGCGCATGTCGTCGGTGTTGGGTTTGAACGCCAGCCCCCACAGCGCAAATGTCAGACCGCTAATCCGTCCGTCGAAGTGATTCATGATCTTGTCGAGCAGCACGGTCTTCTGGCGCTGATTGACCGACTCGACGCTGGCGACGATGTCGGCGTGGTAGTCGTTCTCGCGCGCCGTATGCAACAACGCCTTCACGTCCTTCGGAAAGCATGAACCGCCATACCCCGCGCCGGGGTAGATGAAGTTGAAACCGATGCGTGGATCCGAGCCGATTCCGCGTCGCACCGATTCGATGTCGACCCCCAACCGGTCCGCCATGTTGGCGAGTTCGTTCATGAGACTGATGCGCGTTGCCAGCATGACATTCGCCGCATACTTCGTGAGTTCAGCCGACCGCACGTCCATGTGAATGATGCGATCGTGGTTGCGGTTGAACGGCGCATAGAGCTGATCGAGCACGCGGGCCGCGGTTTCGTCGTCGGCGCCGATCACGATCCTGTCCGGCTTCATGAAGTCATTGATCGCAGCACCTTCTTTCAGAAATTCCGGATTGGAGATCACGTGGAATTCGACTTTGGCTCGGCGCGAGGCTAACGTCTCCGCAATGGTGCGGCGGACGCGATCACCGGTCCCTACGGGCACCGTCGACTTGTCGACGACGATCTTCCGGGTCTTCATGTGAGCGCCGATCGTGCGCGCCACATCGATGACGTGACTCAGATCGGCCGAACCATCGTCATCAGCCGGTGTTCCGACCGCAATGAAGATGACTTCGCCATGATCGATGCCGACCTCGGCGTCGGTCGTGAACTTCAGTCGCCCCGCGCGCCGGTTGCTCGCGACCATCGCGTCCAACCCGGGTTCATAGATGGGTACCTTGCCGGCGTCGAGTGCCGCCACCTTCGCCGCGTCGACGTCGACGCACACCACGTCGTTGCCCATTTCGGCGAAACACGTGCCGGTCACGAGACCCACATACCCCGTACCAAACATCGTCAGTTTCATTGCGGACCCCGTCTGCTGTTCTGTTGGGCGGAAACCTGGGTTCTCGAAGGTTCGCTAGAGTACGGCCTCGATCAACGACGGGCCGCGCGTGGCCAGTGACCGCGCGAGCTGCGCGTTGAACTCTTCCGCCGTGGTCGCCCGCGTCGCCGGCACGCCCATGCCCTTGGCGAGCGAGACCCAGTCGAGGTTCGGACGCGACAGGTCGAGCATGTCCATCGCCTTGCGGCCGGGGTTACCCGCACCAACGCGCATGAGTTCCACCTGCAGGATCGCGTATTTGCGATTGGCGAAGAGGACGACCGTGATGTCGAGCTGTTCGCGGGCCATCGTCCACAGCGACTGCACCGTGTACATGCCGCTGCCGTCCGCTTCGAGCGCGAGCACCCGCCGGTCAGGGCACGCCACTGCGGCACCGATCGCCGTCGGCAGCCCTTGCCCGATCGCGCCACCCGTGAGGTCCAGCCAGTCGTGCGGTGCGGCCATCGCGGTCATCGCAGGGATCATGAATCCCGATGTGGCCGCTTCGTTGACTACGATGCATTGATCAGGAAGCGATGCGCCGAGCGTGCGTGCAATCGATTCCGGCGTGAGCGCACCCCGGCCGACGGCCGGCAGCGCGCCCTTCGAGAAGGCGGGCACCTGCTTGCCTGCGCCTAACGCGTCAACGAGTGCCTCGAGTGCAGCGATGCCGTCGTCGGTGGGGGTTGCGAGCGTGTGAACGGTGCAGTTCTCCGGCGTCAGCTCACTCGGCTTCCCCGGATAGGCGAAGAACGTCACAGGGGCCTTCGTACCGACGAGAATCAAGTGCCGGTAGGGCGCCAGCACTTCGGCGGCCTGTTCGCCGAAGTAGGGCACACGTTCCACATCGACGCGTCCATTGCCACGCGCAATGCGGGTGACGAAGGTGTCGGCGAAGAGCTTCGCCCCGGTCGTCGCAGCGATCTTTCCTGCGAGTTCCGTGCCTTTCGCCGACAGTGCCGCGCCATTCATCAGGAGTGCT
>JBFKCZ010000463.1:0-3043 GCA_041620035.1 Pseudomonadales bacterium | reverse complement strand
CGTCTTCCTTCAGCGGGTTCGTATCGTCGAAGCGCAGATAACACACGCCGCCGAACTCGTTCGCCACGCCGAAGTTGAGGCAGATGCTCTTGGCATGACCGATGTGGAGGTACCCGTTCGGTTCCGGCGGGAATCGGGTCGTGACGACACCCTGCAACTTGCCGGAGTCCACGTCGGTGTGTATCCGCGTGCGGATGAAATCGGTGTTCGGTTTGTCTGAGTCGGTCATCGCCCGCCGGCCGTCGAGTAAGGGGCCATTGTAGCGGCGCGCCGCAGTCACGGCACGGTCACGGCAGGCTTGGGAAACTCGACTAGACTCAATGAACCATTGCAAAAGCCCAGTCCATGGAACAGCAGGACCGCAGCCTGGACGAGCTGCTCCAGATCGCCAAGCGCGCGCAATCGATCATCGCGCACCTCGACCTCGACGCCGTCGCCCGCCACGACCCGCACGAGGTCGAGAAACTCGGCCGCGTCGCCGACGCGATGATCGCGCTCGAGAAAGGCGAAGAAGTCGCGTACGTGCCCGGCGTCGATGACGATGAGCAAGCGGGTCCGCCCATGCTGGATCCCCACCAGGTGCGCAGGTCCGAACTGCTGGCCCTGCTCGATGCCGCCGGTCTTTCCGATCGCACGGGCCGCGTCTACGTCTCCGAGGCCGAACCGCCGCTCAAACCCCTGGATGCGATACCCCATTGCGACGGCGTACCACGGTTCGACGTGTGCATCGCCCCCGACTATGCGCCGAGTGACGGCGCCCACGGCATTTTCGTCACCGAGCGGGGCGTGTTCTCGGTGATGGTCGTCTCACCGTTCATGGAGAATCGCTGGCGCGTGCTGCGCAGCATGCCCTACGACAGCGAAGCCGAGATGATCGATACCATCAAACGCTACGTGGCGCGCCCTCACCACTGAGCCCGCGCACGTCGCAATTCGCGACCGACTCCGCGAGAATCGCCCGACGTATCCACCAGGTCGGCACCATCATCAACCAGCCGCAACTCGCGATCACCGGTCTCATTCTCGCGCTGCTCGCCGCCACGCTGTTTGCATGGTCATCGGCCAGCAACCGGCCAGCCGCGCTCACGGTGGCCAACGCCATGGTCGGCACCGCGTACTATCGCGTCGACTTTCGGGATCAGGCGATCGGAACCCTGACCACGACGACGGCAGTCGATCGAACCGCCATCACGTTCGCGTCCCGCTTTACCGTCGAGATGCCGGGCAGCTCCGCGATCGACGTCCGCGAGCGACTCGAGTTCGGCTCGCGGCCACCGTTCCCGTTACGCCGCGCCACCCAGGTTTCGGACGATCGCAGCGTGGTCATCAGCGCAACAGATGATGGCTATCGCGCAACCGTCGACAACGCGGGCAAGGTCGAGGAGGTACCTTTCGCGCTGCGCTATGCACTCGCGGATTACCTGGAGCTCGAGATCTGGCTGCGATTCGAGTCACCCGGCCTGGGCGCCGAACTGGTGACCGAGACGCTCGACTTCGATCGCCTCACGACGACGCCGAAGCGCTATGCGGTGGCCGATAACGGCTCCGGAGACGATGCCTCCGGCTACGTCGTGCGCAGCGCGGAACTGCTCGAAGACAAGATCGTGCAGCTCGATCGCAACCTCGTGGCCAACGCCTTTGCGATCGCCGGCATCGTGACATTGACGCGGCAGGCCACTGCCCCTGCCCCTGCACGACGGACACTGACCCGCGCACCACAGCTTCGCGTCGCCCTGGCCACAGCGATCGACAGCCCGCAAACCGTTACGCGGATGGAGATCGACATCGACAGAGAGACCGCTCGGGCGTTCGAGCGCGCCTCCATCCCTGTGTTGTCGGTGGCACGACACGACGGCCAGCCACGTCTCGTCGTGGACAGCCACGCACGGCGCGCCATCGCAGAAGACGAATTCGAGGGCGCGCTGGCACCGACACTCACGCTTCCCGTTGGGCACCCCGACATCCTCGCGATCGCCGACCGAATCGGGCCGGTGCCGAACGACGAGGACCTGGTGAAGGAACTGCTCCGCGTCGTGCAGGGCCACCTCGACTACGACGAACACACCGGTCTCATCGATCTGCTGGCGGCGATACGATCACGGCGAGGCGACTGCACCGAGTTCGCCGATCTGTTCACCACGTTGGCGCGCACGATGGGTATTCCCGCGCGGGGCGTCACCGGCCTCGTCTACGACGATGTCGCAGGCCCAGGGTTCTACCTGCACGCCTGGAGCGAGGTCGCCATCGATGGGCAGTGGGTGGGCGTCGATCCAACGACCGGGCAGATGCCGGTCGACGCCACGCACATTCCCTTTCCCAGCACCGACACGGGCTTTCTACGGGCGTATGCGGCGCTGGCCGACATGCGGTTCACGGTTACTAGCGTCAGCGGCGCTCGGACACTCGGTCGACCACGCGCATCAACCCCTCCTGAAACACGCTCGCCACGAGCTGCCCGTGACGGTTGAAGAAGTCGGCGTGATTCATGCCTCGTGCACCGGTCGCCGTGGTGGTGCGCTTGACGAACAGGAACCAGTCGTCGATGGCGATGGCGCGGTGAATCCACAGCGCGTGATCGAGGCTCGCCATCATGACGTCCGACCGCGGCATCTCCTCCATGTGCGGCATCGCCGAAGTCGACACCATGCCCATGTCGGATGCGTAAGCGAGCAGACAGTGTGCGATCAACGGATCGGTCGGCGGCACGTCGCCGCGAAACTTCACCCAGACCGGATTCCAGAACCGGTCCGCGGGCGCTCTGACCTGGCCCAACGGCAGCACTGAGCGGGTTTCGAACGGCCGTTCCCGACGCGCCCAGGCACCGATGTGGGGGTTCTGCTCGTCGCGCCGCGCGCGTGCAACGTCGTCTTCCAGTTCCTCGGGAAGCGGCACGTTGGGCATCGCATCCGCGTGGCTGAGTCCCGACTCTTCGACCTGAAACGAGACATCCATGGAAAAGATCGCCGCCCCGTTCTGAATGGCGACGACGCGGCGGGTGGTGAAGCTCGAGCCGTCACGGATACGCTCGACGTCGTACAGGACG
>JBFKCZ010000462.1:0-3044 GCA_041620035.1 Pseudomonadales bacterium | reverse complement strand
GGTGGCCTCACGCATCCTCAGGCCAGGGTCATCAACGAGGAGCTGACGGCCGCCGGCGCGTTCAATCACATTCCGCTCGTTACCGGCATGGGCATCACCATGGTGGGGCCCACCGTGCTCGAGTACGGCACCGAAGACCAGAAGCAGCGCCACTTGCCCGGCATTGCCAGCGGTGCGGTGCGCTGGTGTCTGGGTCTCTCCGAACCGAACGCCGGTTCGGATCTGGCGTCGCTGTCCACCAAGGCCGAAGACAAGGGCGATCACTTCGTGCTGAACGGTCAGAAGATCTGGACCTCGGGCGCCGACATCTCGCAGTGGTGCGGCGCCGTCGTACGCACGGACCCGAAGGCAGCCAAGCGCGACGGCATCAGCTTCGTGATGCTGCCGATGGATCAGCCCGGCGTACGGACGCGACCGATCAAGCTGATCGCAGGGGCGTCACCGTTCTGTGAGACCTTCTTCGACAATGCGGTGGCGGAGAAGCGCGACCTTCTTGGAAAACTGAACGACGGGTGGAGCGTCGTGAAGCGATTGCTGCAACACGAGCGGCAGAGCCAGACGGGTTCCCGTGGTGCTGCGAGCGGCGTCAAGCCGACACCCATTCAGGAAATGGCGAAGCGCTACGTTGGCGTGAACGACGACGGCACACTGGCGGATGCGGATCTGCGGTTGCGGATCGCCAATCACCTCATGGATGCGAAGGCGCACAGCCTGACCATCGCGCGCATTACGGCGGAAGCGCGGGGCAACGTCGAGGTGAGCGCCGCAGCCTCGATTCTCAAGAACTCCGCGACCAAGGTCGCGCAGACCAAGGCGGAGCTGACCGTGGAACTGATGGGTGCCCAGGGCCTCGGCTGGGAGGGTTCCGCGTTCACCGAAACCGAACTTGCCACCGTACGCGAATGGCTGGGCGGCAAAGCCATGTCGATCTACGGCGGTTCGTTCGAAGTTCAGAACAACATCATCTCCAAGAACATTCTCGGCCTGCCCGAGACTACACAGAAGGGTTAGGTTCCAACATGGCGGCACTGACAGAAGAACAATCCATTCTCAAAGATCAGGCGGTTGCCTGGGTCACCGAGCAGTCGCCGGTGGCGAAGTTCCGCGAGTTGCGCGACAGCGGCAACACCGACGGATTCGCGCGCGCGACCTGGCAGTCCATGGTCGACATGGGCTGGACGGGCATACTGATTCCCGAACAGTTCGGCGGATCGAATCTGGGCTATCTCACCTTCGGGCTGGTGCTCGAGCAGTTGGGCCGGCAACTCACCGCTTCGCCGCTCTTTGCGTCGGGTCTGGTCGGCGCGTCCGCCGTGATGCTCGGTGGTTCGGATGCGCAGAAGCAGGCATTGCTGCCCAAGATCGTCGACGGGTCGCAGATTCTGACGCTGGCGGTGGACGAAGGTCCGCGTCATGTGCCAAACGCGATCGCGCTGGAGGCCCACAAGGGCGCAGACGGCTTCACGCTTCGCGGCTCGAAGTCGTTCGTTCTGGAAGGCATGACCGCGACTACGTTCATCGTTCCCGCGCGTACGAGCGGTGCAGCGGGCAGCAAGAACGGCATCACGCTGTTTCTTGTACCCGCGAATGCATCCGGCGTGTCGCGTGAACGGCTCGCGACCGTCGACAGCCGCGGCTATGCGAACGTGAAGTTCGAGGGCGTCAAAGTGGCGTCCGGCGCCGTGCTCGGCGCCGTGGATGAGGGCGGCGCGTTGCTCGAAGCCATTCTCGACCGCGCCTGTGCAGGTCTCGGCGCCGAGATGCTGGGCACCGCGGCGCAGGCGTTCGACATGACCCTCGAGTATTTGAAGACCCGCGAGCAATTCGGTCGGGTGATCGGTTCGTTTCAGGCCCTCGGTCATCGTGCCGCCGGGTTGTTCACCAGCATGGAGCTGGCGCGATCGTGCGTCGAGGCTGCGCTGTCGGCGGTCGACGCCAACGCCGCCAACGTTTCGGAGCTCTGCGCCTTGTCGAAGTGCCGGGCCGGCGACTTCCTGCACGAGATGTCGAACCAGCTCATTCAGCTGCATGGCGGGATCGGCATGACGGACGAGTTCGATGCGGGCTTCTACCTGAAGCGGGCGAGGGTGCTGGAGGCGACGTACGGCAACCAGGCGTACCATCGTGACCGCTACGCCCGGCTGCTCGGATTCTGATAACGACCGCCGCGACGCCCGCACGTGAACCCTGAGCCACGCGCCGGCCTGTTCATGGGCTGGCGCATGGTCGCCGTCGCGTTCTTCGTCGACTTCGTGGCGGTCGGGTTCTTCTTCTATTCCTACGGCGTTTTCTTCAAGTCGATCGCCGCGGAGTTCGGTGATTCGCGCCTCGGCGTTGCGTTGGGCCTCACGGTCACAAACGCCGTTGGCGCGATCGCTGCACCACTGGTTGGCCGCGCGCTCGATCGCTACCCGCTGAAGCGTGTGATCGGGGTCGGCGCGACGTCGATGGCGATCGGCTTCGTGGGCTTGAGCCAGGTGCAGACGCAACTGCAGTTCTATCTGGTGCTCGGTCTCTTCATCGGCTTCGGCGCGAGCAGCATGGGCAACCTCGCCACCAGCAAGCTGGTGACCAACTGGTTCGAAGCGCGCCGCGGTACGGCTTTGGGCATTGCCGCGACCGGGGTTTCGCTCTCCGGCGTGGTGATGCCGTACGTCAGCGCTGAGATCATCAGTAGCTACGGCTGGCGGAACGGCTTCCTCGCCTACGGACTCTTCACGTTCGTCGTCGTCGTCCCCATGGTGCTTAGGCTCGTCGTGTCGCGCCCGGAGGACGTGGGGCTGCGGCGTGACGGCGCGCGCGTGATCGAGGTGCCGGAGAGCGTGCGCAACGCGCCTCCGCCGCCGCGCCTGTCCATGCGAACCGTGACGCGGAGCCACAACTTCTGGGTCATCGTGGTCGCCTTCTCGCTCATTTTCTGTTGCATGAGCACCACGCTCACGCACATGGTGCCGCGTCTCACCGACATGGGTCATCCGCTGCCGGTGGCCTCCCTGGTGATGTCGCTGTGCGCCGGGCTGGGTGTGGCGGGAAAGCTCAGCTTC
>JBFKCZ010000461.1:0-3073 GCA_041620035.1 Pseudomonadales bacterium | reverse complement strand
GTGGTACTCGCCGAGACGAATAAGGCTGCCGAATCGGTGATCCAGGCCTTCATGGGTCTTGGTTCCAACATCCTCGTGCAGGAGTTCATCAAGGAGTCGAAGGGCTCGGACCTGCGGTGCTTCGTGGTCGGCAACAAAGTGATCGCCGCGATGCAGCGGCAGGCCCCGGAAGGGGAGTTCCGATCCAACCTGCACCGGGGTGGATCGGCCCGATTGGCCAAGCTGACCCCGGCGGAGCGCCGCACGGCCGTACGTGCTGCGCAGATGATGGGGCTCAACGTTGCCGGCGTGGACATCTTGAGGTCCAATCGCGGTCCGCTCGTGATGGAGGTCAATTCCTCGCCGGGCCTGCGCGGTATCGAAGAAGCCTCCGGCAAGGATGTGGCCGGCATGATTGTCGAGTTCATCGAACACAATGCAAAAGCCGGCAAGACGAAAACGAAAGGCAAAGGCTGACGCCCAGGCGTTCGCCATCGGGGATACGACGGTTGCAGCGGGAGAGCGCCGCGTCGTCGAACTGCCCATCGCTGCGCTCTACACGCACGCAGCGCCGCTGCATCTGCCGGTGCATGTGGTTTGCGCAAAACGGCCGGGGCCGCGGCTGTTCCTCTCCGCGGCCATCCATGGCGATGAACTGAACGGGGTCGAGATCATCCGCCGCGTGCTGATGCACCGCGCATTGGACGGTTTGCGGGGTGTGCTGATCGCCGTGCCCGTCGTGAATGCGTTCGGCATGATCCTGCACTCGCGGTATCTGCCCGATCGACGCGATCTGAACCGTTCGTTCCCAGGATCGGCCAAGGGGTCCCTGGCGGCGCGGCTCGCGCACCTCATGCTCGAGCACGTCATCAAGCCCTGCGCGTACGGAATCGACCTGCACACGGGCTCATCGCATCGTGCCAATCTGCCTCAGATTCGCGCCGACTTGTCGGACGCGGAGACCTTGGCCGTGGCGCAGTCTTTTGGAGTACCCGTACTGATCGACTCCACCGTACGCGACGGATCACTGCGCGGCGAGGCGACCGCGGCCGGCGTCCGAATGTTGTTGTACGAAGCGGGCGAAGCCCTGCGCTACGATGAACTCGCGATCCGGGTGGGTGTGGAGGGGGTGCTCAACGTGATGCGCGGACTCGGCATGTTGCCGCGCGGTCGTCGAAAGAAGGCCCGGCTGGAACCGTTCGTTGCGCACTCCTCGACGTGGGTGCGCGCGCCGTCGAGCGGTGTCGTGATCACCGACCGTGCGCTCGGTGACCGTGTCGTCGAAGGCGATCGATTGGCGCAGGTCTGCGACCCATCCGACTTCTTCAGCGGCGCCACGGACGCGGTGCTCGCTACCGCGACCGGCATTATCATTGGTCGCACCAATCTGCCACTGGTCAACGAAGGCGATGCGCTGTTCCACATCGCGCGGTTCGAAGACGCCGACAGCGTCGCCGCCGAGCTCGCGAGCTTTCACCAGGACATCTTCGACCCTGAGCAGCTTTACTGACTCATAACTTTCGTGCAGGACAGCACCCCAGACAGTCGCCCGGAAGCATCGCCCGAGTTGCGCGACAGCGTGCCGTGGATCGTGCGCAATGGCATCGGCATCCAGATCATGGAAACCCTCGCTGTTGGCGCATTCCTCACCGCGTTCGCCGTGCAGCTCGGTGCGAGCAACTTCGTGATCGGATTGCTCGCGGCGGTGCCGCATCTGTCTCAGCTCGCGCAGCTCCCGGCCATGCTGGTCGTCGATCGGCTGCGCGATCGGAAAAAGGTCTACTTCCTGAGCGGCATGGTGGCGCGACCGATGCTGCTCGTCATTGGTGCCGCGGCGTTCATCCCCGTGGCGGACGCTGCGATCGCCGTCATCGTCGTGGCCTTCTTCGTGCGGTATGTCATGGGTGCATTCCTGTCATGCGCCTGGGGATCGTGGATGCGGGATCTCGTTCCCGATCGCCTGATGGGCGAGATCTTTGGCCAACGCCAGAAGAAGATGATCTTCATCGGCGCGATCCTGAGCCTCGCAGCTGCGGGGTTCGTGGACGTGTGGGCCGAGTTGGTGCCGCTACCACCCACCTACGGGTTTGCGGTGATCTACGTGCTCGCGTTTTTCGGTGGTGCCTACAGCGTCTACGCGGGGCGCCGCATTCACGAACCGCCGATGGTGCCGGACGCTCTGGCGGGCAGTTGGGTCGACCAGCTGCGAGCACCGTTCCAGAACAAGAATTTCCGGCGCCTCATCTCGTTCCTGGCGAGCTGGAACTTCGCCATCAATCTCGCCGCTCCCTTCTTCACCGTCCATATGTTGAAGAGAATGGACCTGAATCTGGCAGTGATCGTTGCGCTCGGCACCGTGAGCCAGATGGCAGCGTATCTGATGATCTCGCAATGGGGCGCCATCGCCGACCGATTCAGCAACAAATCGGTCTTGACGGTGTGCGCACCGCTGTTCGTCCTCTGCATCTTTTCCTGGACCTTCACAATGGTTCCGGACCGTCACGAGTACACGATTGCGCTGCTGATCGCGATCCACGTGTTCACCGGCGTTGCCAGTGCCGGTGTGAGCCTGGCCTCGGGGAACATCACGCTCAAGCTTGCGCCAAAGGGCAATGCCACGTCGTACCTGGCCGTGAATTCGTTGGTCAACTCGCTAGCGGCGGGCTCGGCGTCGATGATCGGGGGGCTGACCGCCGACTTCTTCCTGTCGCGTCAGCTGTCGGTGATCTTTCGCTACCACGAGCCGTCGGGCGACACGGAGTTCAATGCGCTGAGCTTCGCGCAGTGGGACTTCTTCTTCCTGTTGGCGGCCGCGATCGGTCTGTACGCGTTGCATCGGCTCTCGCTGGTGCGTGAGGAAGGTCACGTGAAGGAGAGTGTGGTCATCGAGACGTTGCTGACGAATGCGCGCCAGGGGATGCGCAACCTGTCGACGGTCGCCGGGTTGCGCGCTGCCACGGAGTTCCCGTTCGAGTGGCTGCGCCGGGCCCGGAAGAAAGATCAGGAGGAAGGATCCGACCGCGAGGACTGAACCGGCTCCGATGCGCCGTCTGCCGCCGGAACCGCGCCGCGAGGGTCGAGATCGAGGGCGGCC
>JBFKCZ010000460.1:0-3080 GCA_041620035.1 Pseudomonadales bacterium | reverse complement strand
GTGTTCGGAATCTTCTACGTCCTCATCGTGCTCGCTGCGGTGGCCGGCGTTGCGGGCGCCATGAATTTCGAACTCACCGGTGTTGCCATTGCAGTGGCCGTGGTCGCCGTTGCGGCGGGCATCGTCCTGGCGACCGCGCAGGCTGCGCTGCAGGGCGTGTACGCCGCAGCGCTGTATCGCTATGCGCGCGATGGCGCCACATCGCCCGGATTCGATGCCGGGACTTTCGCATCGGCGTTCCGTCCGAAGAACTGAACGGGCCCGATCGGGTAGCATCGGTTCAACGCTTCGGCATATGGAACCGTGACATGCAGGTCGGCATCGTTTTTCCCCATCACGAAATCGGCACCGACCCGGGTGCGATCAAGGCGTTCGCGCAGGGCGCCGAGTCGCTCGGGTTTACGCATCTGCTCATCTATGACCACGTACTCGGCGCCGACCCGAATCGACCCGGCGGCTGGAAGAACCGGCCCTACGACAAGGACGTGCGTTTCCACGAACCACTGACCACATTCGCATTCATCGCCGCCGTCACCGAGACGATCGACTTGATGTCGACGGTGCTGATCCTTCCCCAGCGTCAGACCGCGCTGGTCGCCAAGCAGGCGGCGGAGGTCGCGCTGCTGTCGAAGGGCCGCTTCAGGCTCGGTATCGGCACGGGTTGGAACGCGATCGAATACGAGGCGCTGAACGAAAATTTCGGAAACCGCGGTCGGCGGCAAGCGGAGCAGGTCGATCTGCTGCGCAAGCTGTGGTCCGAAGACAGCCTCACCTATGCCGGAAAGTTCCACACGGTGAGTGCGGCGAGTATCAACCCGCGCCCACCGCGATCGATCCCCATCTGGTTCGGCGGCGCAGCGCCCCAGCTGATCGACCGTTGCGCGCGACTCGGTGACGGCTGGATACCGCTTGGCGGGCCAACGCCGGACTCGGCCGCGGCCATCGAGTCACTCAAAGCGCAGCGCAAAGCGGCGGGCAAAGACTGGGCGGGATTCGGGATTCAAGCCCAGGCGCAGGTGCGTGGCGGCGATCCGGAGCGCTGGCGCGCGCATGCGCAGAAGTGGCGCGAACTCGGCGCCACGCACATTGCGGTGGCGACCCACAACGCAGGACTGCAAGGTGTGGATGCCCATCTGCGCGCCGCGGCGAGTTACCGTTCGGCGGTCGACGAACCGCAGGCCTGAGCGCGATCGCAGCGGTCGTATCGCTGCGGTCGTGCGGTCAGTTGGCCGTGGCCACCTCGATGCGCTCGGCGAGCTGTTCCAGCACGAACATCAGTGGCAGCGACACGACGGTCACCACGTTGCGCTCTTTGCGGAAGCAACGTACCCGGCGCCGGTCCGGCTGATCGGTGGCGACGGTATAGCGAATGTGCCCGAGGACGAACGATCGACGCAGGAGTGCGCGGTGGTGTCCTGCCGCCGCCGGCGCAGCGGCTTTCGGTGGCGCGGCGCGTGTCATGGGTCGGGCCAGCTCGGCTGCGGCGAGATTGCGCTCACTGCCAAACGGTTGCGACAGATCGCGCAGCGGCATGGGCATTTCGCTGACGCCGGTCACGCACTCCGCGTGGGTGACGACCTCGCGGATGTCTTCCTCGCTCGCGGCGAGATAGTGCCGGAAGAGCCCCATCCTGCCGTTCGAGAGAAACAGCACGGAACGGATGACCCGCGGTGTGCGAATCGTGCTGCGATCCAGCAACGTATACACCGCGTCGCGGTCCGTGACGGCGAAGTGTCGTTCGATGAACTCGTCGATGTCCGGTGGGTAACCCACGTTCGCCTCCCTGGAACGCCGCGGTCTTTGCCGCTGGTCGCTCGTCACAGTGCAGATGGTCCCGATCTGCGCGTACTGCGGCGGAGAATGTACTTCGAGTTCAGATGGCGGGTTGTAAGAATTGTGTAAGCGACTGAAAGTATTGGGATTTATTTTTCACACTTGAGATGGTTTCGAGGATTGGATGACGACCCGGCAGCAGGACCGGGAAAGGGTCAGCCACAGGAACGCCGTGGTGTCGCGAGTTCGAGCATGGCAACGATGGCCGGCGTGCAGCGCGCCACCGGTTCGAACACCGCGGTGCGACCGATCCATGGCACGCCCAGGTAGCCGCGCATCTCGAGCGTGCCGTCCTTCGCCACCTTCATTTGGCTCGAGTAGGTCTTGCCCGACTCGGGATCGTAGATGCGACCACGCCACTGGCCGGCGTCGAACCGATAATCGGAGAGCAGATCGATGCCGACGATGAGCCGATCGCGCGCCGCCGGATCCGAATTGCGGTCGTCGCGGCGCGGCTCGCCCTGGGGTCCGGATTCGTCTTCCTTGTACACCGCGTCGCGAATCGCAACGACCCGCGCCGACAGCAGTCCGCCGACTTCACGGATCTCGATGATCGAGTTGTGGCTGGCCCAAGTGCCCAGCACTGCGTTGCGATCGGAGCCGAGCGCGGATACGCCGATCGAGACGAGCGCGAGCGCAGCGATCGAGCGGGCCAGCTTCAGGCTGCCCATCCCTTCTCGTAGTCGGCGCTCATGCCGGGACCTTTCACGCGCAGGTGACGGATCTTCCACTCGCCGTTCACCTTCACATAGTCTTCCCGATACCGCGCCGCCTGCCACTTCGCCTGATTACCTTCGCGAAAGGTGAACGGACCGAGGAAGTACCAGCGCCCCGTCGCGCGGTCGCCATCCACTTCGATGATCGGGTTCATGACCATGTGCTGTGAGTAGCTCATCATCGTCTGAAACTTGGTGAACAACTCGCGAATGGCGGCGTGACCTTCGGCCTTGCCGATGCCGCGGCCTTCCCAGATTCCGTCTTCGGTGAACAGTGTGGTGATCAGGTCGGGGTTGTGGTTGTCGTCGCAGATCTCGCAGTAGCGCGCCTTGAGTTGCTTGATGGCTTCGAGATCTTCGATGCGGGTGATTCGCCGGGCCAGCTCTTCCAGGTTCATTGAGCACCTCCATGCACGATGGGAACCGTACGATTTTGCGCACCCGTTACGTGCCGTGCACGGGAGCGTCGGGTAACATGCGCCGCTCGAAGCCAGCCCCGGTAGGCGGCGCATGACCCTCGAACGCATGACC
>JBFKCZ010000459.1:0-3083 GCA_041620035.1 Pseudomonadales bacterium | reverse complement strand
GGTCGGGCGAGTCGACGATGGCGTTGTAGACGCGCAGGTCGCCGGACCTCGGGATCAGGTCCGGCTCGGGTCCGCGCTCCTCGTCGGATGCACCGCACCCGCTCAGCAGCGCAACGCCAACGAACGCGCAGAGGAACCTCGAAAACGACTGCTTGGATGTCATGGCGTGACCTGCTGGATGAGAATGTCGGCAGGCGCACCGCCGCCGATTGCGTCGTGACTGTAGATCGTGCTGAACGAACGGGCGGCAACCGTCATCGCGGCAGGACCGGCAACGATGTCCTTCGTCGTGGGCGTCGTGAACACCACATCGTATGTGCCTGGCGCGAGGAACAGCGAACCGGCGGTGAGCGTGGGCAATGCAGTGAATCGCGGCGTCGCGGAGTCGATGGTGGTGCCCGATGCGACCAGGTAGAAGTCGACCGAAGCGGCCACCGGTGCCGCATGGATCACACGCACGTTCGCCTCACCGGCCACCGGTCGAACGCTGTCGAGTACGTACCGGCTCTGATAGCCGCTGGCCGCGGTACCGAACAGTACGAGGGTGCGGCTTTCGCCGGGCACGAACGTTTGCGCTGCCTGCAGAACCACCGCGCCAGGGTCGTCGTCGGCGATCACCTGGGCCGTGTATTGCGCCGCGCGCGTCGTGATGCGATCGCTGACGCCGGGAAAGGGCACATCCGCGATCGACAGCGGTGCCACCCCATCGTCGAAGGTAGCGTCCACGTCCAGGGAGTCGGCAACGAGGTTGGCCACGCGCACCGCCGCCGGCAGCACTTCGGTGGGAAACAGTGACGTGCCCGTGTTGTCGATTCGAACGACCCGCACCGGCGTCGTGCCAGGGCCGAAGTAGTCGATCACCGCATACACGGCGCGTGCCTGGTCGGTGATCGCGAAGGTACCGGAGTCGAACAGCACGGCCGGATTGCCTACGGCGCGCACGCGCAGGCGGTAGTTGCCGGTGGGCACGTCGCGCGCGGCGGCGTTCGCTCGAAAGGCCAGCGTCGCGGTGGGTGTGGCTGTCGTGATGTCGGTCGCCGGATCGGTGAGGAACAGTTCCAGGTTGGCACCGTTGTTCGCCACGTTGATCAGACTCACCTGACCCCGGCCGGCCGCGAGTTCCAGCGGCGTCGACTCGACGATGACCGTGCGCGGTGTGGCGACGGTACCGGTCAGGTAGACGGAGAGGTTCTTGTCGACGCCAACCGTGACGGATTCGTTGCTGATGAGCCCGGTCGAAACGCCTGCCGAGTTGAGGTACACGACGTCGAGCCTGAGCGTCGTGGCCGTGACGCTCGTCGGCGCCGATGCGGCGGCGAATGGCACGCGGGCGAAGCCCTGGCTCTGCAAGCTGACGTCGAGGGGCAGGGAATCGGAAATGGCGTTGACGAAACGAATCGTGCCGGACTGGATGAAGAAGTTGTTGTTGTTGCCGCCGCAGGCGGTCAGCAGCAGGGTCGCTGCCAGCACGCCAAGCCGTGCGAGGCGGTCGAGTGTCATGGGCATAGAACTGTGCCAGGCGAAAAACAGTCGCGCATTATACGGATTCCCGGGGCGATGCCAGGTTTTGTCTGCTGGACGTGGCGGAGGGTGCGAAAAGCGGAACGATTCCCGGACGTGAACATTTCCGACAGAGGTTCTATTGTGGCGGTCTTCTGTGGAAGGAGTGCGTAGGAATGCCGTTTGTTCCCCTCAGCATGGCCGATGTAGCGCGCGGGAAGCGTGGCGCCGACCTGATTCGCGATCCTTTGCTCAACAAGGGGTCGGCCTTCACCGAAGCCGAACGAGCCCAGTTGGGTCTGCTGGGCATCCTGCCGCCGCGAGCCAACGACATGGATGCGCAGGCCCGCCGGACCTACGCCACGATCTCTCGTGCCACGACGCCGATCGACAAGTACGTGGCGCTGATGGCCTTGCAGGACCGCAACGAACATCTGTTCTTTCGGCTGCTGCGCGATCATCTCCGGGAGTTTCTGCCGATCATCTATACCCCGACCGTGGGGCAGGCGACTCAGGACTTCAGCCGCGTGTTCCAGCGCAGCCGCGGCGTCTGGATCACGCCGGCCATGCGGGGACGCATTCGCGAGGTACTGAAGGGTGCCGCGAACCGGCGTCCGATCCGTCTCCTCGTGACCACCGATAACGAGTCCATTCTCGGCATCGGCGATCAGGGCGCCGGCGGCATCGCGATTTCGATCGGCAAACTCTCGCTCTACACGGCCGCGGCCGGGATCCATCCCGCGTACACCTTGCCCGTGAGTCTGGACGTCGGGACCGACAACGAGGCGCTTCTTGGCGATGATCTCTATCTGGGATGGCGCGAACCGCGGATGCGCGGGGCGGCGTACGACGACCTCGTCGCCGAGTACGTGGCGGCGGTGGCGGCGGAATTTCCGGGGGCACTCCTGCAATGGGAAGACCTTCGCAAGGACAACGCGCTCAACATCCTCGAGCGGTATCGCGGCACACTGCCGTCCTTCAACGACGACATTCAGGGCACCGGTGCCATTGCGCTGGCGGGCGTCGTCACGTCGGGGCGCATCACGGGTCGCAAGCTGGCCGAAGAGCGCGTGCTGATCTTCGGCGCAGGTGCGGCGGGTCTCGGTATTGCGCGGCAGCTGCGCGAAGGGCTCCGGGCGGTGGGTGTGAACGAACCGGAACGCAACGTCGCGGTGCTCGACAGTCAGGGCCTGCTGGTGGATGACGTCCCCATGCGGGATGCCTACAAACGCGAACTGGCATGGCCCGCCGATCTCGCCAAAGCATCGGCGCTCGGCGATCCGCGCAAGCGGTCTCTGATGGATGTGATCGGCGCGTTCCGTCCCACCGTCGTGATCGGTGCTTCGGGTAGGGCGAACAGTTTCGATGAGGCGGCGGCCCGCGCGGTTGCGAGCGCCGTCGACCGTCCGGTGATCTTTCCGCTCTCGAACCCCACGAGCAATGCGGAAGCGCGGCCGGTGGATCTCGTGGCATGGACCGACGGGCGCGCGGTGGTCGCAGCCGGCAGCCCCTTCGAACCGGTGACGCATCGCGGTCGCACCATTCAGATCGGACAAGGCAACAACGCGTTCATCTTTCCCGGC
>JBFKCZ010000458.1:0-3106 GCA_041620035.1 Pseudomonadales bacterium | reverse complement strand
GCGCAGTGCGGCATCGCGGCGCGGCAGCGCGGGCAGCCACGCCGCCACGAGAAGGGGCAGCGGCGCCAGCAGGAATAACCAGGGAGACATCCACTCGATCATGCGCGCCGCTCCATCCGCCGCAGCAGGTTGGCAATGTCGCGCGCCAACGTCTGCCGATCGATATCGAGTGCTGGCGCGAAGCGGGCGTCGCCGAGCGCAGCCGTATGCGATCGGGCAAAGCACGGACCATCCATGAAGCCGTCGAGGTAATCGAGCCAACGCATGCCGGAGAGTGCGGCCGCCTCGGTTCGATGCAAGCCGTGAATGAGAGCCCGCTTGATCAGTGCGTTGGCGCGGTCGACGAAGACGGCGTCGGCGCAGTCGTCCTCCAGCAGGATGGAAAGCTCCGCGCGTGCCTGTTTGAACGGTCGACGGCGCTCGACCCGACGACGAACGTAGCGCAGCACGGCGGCGATCGCGACGATCAGCAGCACCGTCAGCAGCCACCAGCCTGGCGCAGGCGGCCACCAGTGTGGCGCGTCGGGCAGGTGCAGATCCCGCAGTTGCTGGAGCGGATCGTTCATCGGTGCGGTAATCGTTCGGCGAGCCCCCGCACGGCGGACTCGCGCGTCGAAATGGAGACGAGCCTGCTGCGTGCGCGGTGGCAGACGGTTTCGATCGTCGCGGTGTGTTCGGCGAACCGCGCGCGGTACTCATCGCGGCGCGTTCGGCTGGTGGTATCGAGCTCGAGCCGGCTCACACCGTCGGTGATCGGATAGTGGCCCGGTGGGGGAAGGTCTTCGTCGAGCGGGTCCGTCACGCGTACGAGCACCACGTCGTTGTGCCGTGCGAGTCGTTCGATTCGGTGACGCGTCTCGGCGTCGAAGGACGAGAAATCGCTGATCAGGAAGACACGGAACCCGTTTCGCGCGAGCCGCAGCAGGTGGTCGAGTGCGGCCTTCAATCCGTCTCGTGACGTGACTTCTCGGACTGCGCTCGGCAGCGTCTGCGCGTCGAACAGCGCCCGATTGCTCTTCGCCAGGCGGCCGAGGAGGCGCACGACCGTGCGCGGGCTGCGGTGGGGCCGCACGATCCAGTCGCGGGACTCGTCGATGACCAGACCACCCACGCGATCTCCTGCGTCCATCGAGTGCCACGCGAGAATGGCGGCCGCCTCGACCGCTGCGACCGACTTCAAACGCGCTGTGCTGCCGAAGAACATCGAGCGCTGCTGATCGACGACGACTACCGTCGGGCGCTCGCGCTCTTCACGATAGATCTTGGTGTGGGGTTTCGTTTTGCGTGCCGTCACGCGCCAATCGATGGCGCGCGCATCATCGCCTGGTTGATACAGGCGCACTTCGGAAAAGTCGATGCCTCGACCGCGCAGGCGAGTCAGTCGCGCACCGCCCGGAGCGCCCGGCGAGATCTGGGGTTGTACACGCTGCGGCAGGCGAACGCGGCGCAGTGCGATCAGGTCGCGCACATCGACGGTTGCGCCGCGCAGGAGAGGGGTATCGTTGAGCTGGCCCTTCACGGCGCCGGAACGAGGGCGAGCAGCCGATCGATGACCTCATCGGTGGTGACCCCGTCGGCCTCCGCTTCGAAACTCAAGATGACCCGGTGACGCAGTACGTCGTGGGCAACGGCGCGCACGTCGTCGGGCGTTGCGAAGTCGCGACCCTGAAGCCAGGCATGCGCGCGACTGCATTGGTCGAGGGCGATCGTTCCCCGTGGACTCGCACCGTACTCGAGCCATGGCGCGAGTGCCGTGTCGTACTGTCCGGGCGTGCGTGTCGCCAGCACGAGCTGCACGAGATACTCCTGCACCGAGCTTGCCATGTGGAGGTTGAGGATTTC
Organism: Pseudomonadales bacterium; assembly: GCA_041620035.1. GTDB lineage: Bacteria > Pseudomonadota > Gammaproteobacteria > Pseudomonadales > Azotimanducaceae > SZUA-521. The sequence goes on along the minus strand of JBFKCZ010000458.1, from coordinate 1,264 downwards.
GTCGCGCGCTGCGAACACATCCTCTGCCGACAGGCGCGTTGGGGGGCGACTGCCTGCATTGCCCAGCGCTTCGCCGCGAACCAGTCCGAGGATTTCGCGCTCGGCGGCAGCGGCCGGATAGCCCACTTCGACGTGCATCAGAAACCGGTCGAGTTGTGCCTCCGGCAGGTGTTAGGTGCCTTCCTGTTCGATCGGGTTCTGGGTCGCCATCACCAGGAAGAGATCGGGAAGCTTGAACGTTCGGCGGCCAACGCTCACCTGATGTTCGCCCATCGCCTCCAGAAGCGCGGACTGCACCTTTGCCGGCGCACGGTTGACCTCGTCGGCGAGGATCAGATTGTGGAAGATCGGGCCTTCCTGGAACCGGAAGGAGCCGTCTTCGGGACGGTAGATCTCGCTGCCGGTGATGTCGCTCGGCAGCAGGTCGGGTGTGAACTGAATCCGGTGAAACTTGCCGTCGACGGCGTTGGCGAGCTCCTTGATGGCGCGCGTCTTGGCGAGGCCCGGTGCCCCCTCGACGAGCAGATGCCCGCCGCACAAGAGTGCCATGAGCAATCGCTCGACCAGGGCCGGCTGACCGATGACCCGTTGCTGCAGCCAGACGTTGACGCGCTGCACTTCGTCCCGCGGCGTGCTGCTCACGGCTTCCATTGATACTCCAGTCGGAAAGTCGGCCATTGTAACGGTCACCTTCGTGCAGTGCACAATCGACGGTCTACGCTTTGAGACACGGCTCCTTAGAGCGGTTCCGACGGCGAGGGTTTCGTGCCGCAGAAGATAATCGTCGATCTGGCAATTGCCCCGGACGAACTCGCCCGCTACTACCGCGGCGAGGTCCAGACGGTGGCGGCACGTGCCCGCGATGGGCGTTGGATCCACTTCCCTGTTCGTGTGTTGCGCCGTGTCGTTGGCCACGATGGTGTGCACGGCACCTTCGCGATGTATGTCGATGGCAATCGACTCGTACGCTTCGAGCGGGAGCCTTCCAGTCGAACGACAGCCGCAGCAAGGCCGTCTCGACGGTAGAATCGACGCCCTCTGAACGGGGGCTCGATGTATAGCACGTTGCGTGATCTGTTGTTTCTGTTGCCGCCCGAGATGTCTCACGATGTGGCCCTGACGGCGTTGCGATGGGGCGAGCAGCTCGGAGTGACCGAACGTTTCGTTCATCCTGTGTTCCAGCCCGCGCACGTATTCGGGCTGCGGTTTCGCAACCGCATCGGTCTTGCGGCCGGGCTCGACAAAGATGCGCGCTGTGTGGCTG
>JBFKCZ010000457.1:0-3108 GCA_041620035.1 Pseudomonadales bacterium | reverse complement strand
CGCCGACGGCATCGTCGTCCTGCGGGTTCAGGGTGGCGCGCAAGGGCCGTGGAACATACGCGGCCGCACCCTGATGCTCGATCAGGAGCGCGACGTTCAGGGTGGCGCCACGACGCCGGAGGAACTCGCCCGCACCACGCTGGACTCGGTGGTCGACATGCTCGCGGCACGCTATGCGGTGGTCGCAGGCGAAGACGGCCGGCTCGACCTGCGCATCGATGGTGTCAGCGACGTCGCACAGTACGCGGCAGTCATGCGGTATCTCGAACGACTCGAGTTCATCGATAGGGTGGAGGTCGTACGGGTCGAGCGGCATTCGCTCCACCTTTCCGTTTTCACGCGCACCCCGTGGGGTCAGCTGAAAGATCTGTTCGATCTCGAAGGCAGACTGGTCGCCCTTTCGTCGGCAGCGTTCGACCTCGGTGACGAGATTCCTCTCTTGTGGCGGGACGACGCGCGATGAGGCCGATCCTGCGCCAGATCCCCAACATGATCACGGTGGCGCGCGTGATCGCCGTGGGGCCGACTGCGTGGCTCCTGTGGACGGACGCCTATGTCGAAGCGCTCGTACTGATGGCGATTGCCGGTGCGAGCGATGCGGTGGATGGCTGGCTTGCGCGGCGATTCGACTGGGGCAGTCGCTTCGGAGCGGCGGTGGATCCGCTCGCGGACAAGCTCCTCGTCGGAGCCCTGTTCATCGTGTTGACGTTGAAAGGCCACCTGCCGCTCTGGGCAGCGGGAATCGCCATCGGCCGCGACATCGTCATTCTCGGCGGTGCAACGGTGTATCGCATCTGGTTCGGTCACATCGAATTCGCGCCCACCCTGCTCAGCAAGGCGAACACGCTGGTGCAGATTCTGGTGTGTCTGCTGCTCCTGCTCGCGCTGTGCGAATTTGCTGTGGTGAGCGACGCTGCCGAGTCGATCGCCGATCCATACGGCATTGCGCTGGTCGCCATCCTCGGTCTGGCGTCGGGTATCGACTACGTGATCACCTGGAGCCGGCGGGCCGCGCGCGAAGCCCGGGCGGGCGCGTGAGCCCGAACGGGCACCAGCTCGCGCTTCGCTTTCCGCCGCGCCGACGCTGCACGTTGGCCGAGTTCGAAGCCGGCGCCAACCGCGAGCTGTTGCATCGCTTGCAGCCGCCGAAGCCGGCTGCGGCATTCTCCTGTATCTGGATCGTCGGCGAGCCCGGCACGGGCAAGAGTCACCTCCTTCAGGCGGCGTGCACGGCCGTCAACGACGCTGGCGGTGCGGCGGCGTATCTGCCGGCAGACGTCGCGGTCGCCGGACCCGAAGTATTCGACGGGCTCGACCGCATGGACCGCGTTGCGATCGACGACATCACGGCCTGGCTCGGCACGCGTCCACTCGAGGCGGCGCTTCTGGCGCTGTACCAGTCGCTCTGGGCCGCGCAGTGTTCACTCGTGGTCGCATCGCGCGACGCGCCGCCGATGGCTGAATTCGCATTGGCGGATCTTGCCTCGAGGATGCGGGCTGCGCAGACCCATCGAATCGAGTTGCTCGATGATGCGGCCCGGGCGCGATTACTGGCGCGGGCAGCGGCACTGCGCGGCATGACACTCGGTGAAGACGTGGCCACTTATCTGTTGCGGCGCGCGCATCGTGGCACGCCGGAGCTGCTCGCGCTCCTCGATCGACTCGACAGTGCAGCGCTGTCGCGCAAGCGGAGGCTGACGGTTGCACTCGCTCGCGAGGTGTTCGAGGGCTCCGCGTCGTGACGGGTCGCGCAATCGTGTTCACAGGCGGTGGCACGGCGGGGCACGTGATGCCCTCGTTGCCCGTCATGGCGCGATTCGTCGATGCCGGGTGGCGTGTGCACTATGTCGGCTCGTCCACCGGTCCGGAGGCAACGCTGGTCGCTGATCGCGGTTACGACTTCCATGGCATCGCGGCCGGCAAACTCCGCCGCTACCTGTCGTTCGAGAATGTCATCGATGTGTTCCGAATCCTGCGCGGCATCGCGCAATCGTTCGCGCTGCTCGGCCGCCTGCGACCAGCGGTGGTGTTTTCGAAGGGCGGATTCGTGACCTTTCCCGTCGTGTTCGCCGCCTGGCTGCGACGCGTACCCGTGGTTGCACACGAGTCGGATCTCACGCCGGGACTGGCGAATCGGCTCGCCTTGCCGTTCGTCACGGCGCTCTGCACCAACTTTTCCGCGACGAAGATTTCCGGTCGTCGCGGCGCCAGGCTCATTCATACGGGAACACCGATGCGTCCCGAGCTCCTGGCGGGCGATCGTGACCGCGGTCGGCGATGGCTCGGCGCCGTCGACGATCGCCCGATCGTCGTCGTGGTGGGTGGCAGCATGGGCGCGGAAGCGATCAATGGCGCCGTGCGTGCCGCCCTCGACCGGCTCGATCGCTACTTCGTGGTGCACGTCTGTGGCGCCGGACGCTGCGATCCTGGGCGTGACCGTCCTGGACAGTACCGGCAGTTCGAGTTCGTCGGAGCGCAATGGGGTGACGTGCTCGCGGCAGCCGATGTGGTGGTGAGTCGTGCGGGTGCAAACTCACTCTACGAGCTGGTTGCCCTGCGCAAGCCACACGTGCTCGTGCCGCTTTCGCGCAAAGCCAGTCGCGGCGATCAGATCGAGAACGCGGACTACGCCGTGAGCAGAGGCTGGAGCCGGTCGATCGACGAAGGGGCATTGACGGTGGAATCGCTGGTCGAGGCTATCGACGCCACGCACGACGAATCGGCGGCGATCCTGCGACGGCTCGACTCGGCCGATCTCGGCGACGGCACGGGCGCGATCGTCGAAGTGCTCGAGCACTGCGCGCGCGGCGCCTGAGGCGTGTTACGGAAGCGGTGGAAAGCTTTGTGGGAGCGGGAGCTCGCCCGCAAGCGGCCGAGCGACTTGCCCGCGAATGGCCAAGCGAGATTTCCTTACGTTCGTTCGCGCCCAAGGGCGCTCCCACAGTGGCTGCGATGACTCATGCACCACCGTCCGGGTCGCTCGGTTCAACCCCCGCGCGGCGTGAGGATCTCGGTGAGATAGTCGACGAGTGCGCGCGTCTTCGGCGACTGATGCTGCAGGCGCGGGTAGCTCACCCAGACCTGCTGATCCGGCAGCGGATACTCCGG
>JBFKCZ010000456.1:0-3124 GCA_041620035.1 Pseudomonadales bacterium | reverse complement strand
GGCAGTTACGCCGGACGGCAGGTCGATGACTTCGATGCCACCTCGCACGCCCGCATGACCGTGGACCGTCAGTCCCAGCAGGACGAGGGCAATCGGAAACAGGTGATCACGGATTCTCAACGATGACCTCCTCGACTACACACAACAGGCGCCCGTCGGCCAGCTGCGCGACGATTCTCCTGCCTGGCGCCGTTGTGCCGGCGCGGGTGATGGCGGTGCCACGCTCTCCGCCGCTTGCTGGCAGCTCCGAGAGGATGGCATAACCTCGACCCAGCGTGTTGAGCGGGCTCACGGCGTTGAGTGCACGGGTTGCGTGCGTCAGCGACTCGGCGCCATGGGTCAATGCGCGGTGCACGCTTTGATCGAGGCGATGCGCGAGTCCGTGGAGGCGTTGCAGCGCCAGCGCGACTTCCCGGCGTGGCTCGTAGCGTCCCAGACGCGCCCTGACGAGGTCGAGCCGCGCCTCGTGACGGTGGCGCACCGCGCGCCAACTGCGATGCAGGCGGCGTTCGATGTCGTCGAGCCGCTGCATGCGTTGCTGAATGGCGCGCCCGGGGTGGGTGAGGCGACGTTCGAGATGCGACAGGTGATTGCGTCGCTGACTCAGCGCCGCATGCGCTCGTGCCCGCAGGCCGAGACTCAACCGCCGCATGTCGTGCGCCCAACGTTCGAGATGTGGCGCAAGCAGTTCGGCGCCCGCCGACGGTGTCGGCGCGCGTAGATCGGCGGCAAAGTCGGCGATGGTGACATCGGTCTCATGACCGACCGCAGATACGATCGGTACGCGGCTGGCACGAATGGCCCGCGCCACGGACTCGGTGTTGAATGCGATCAGATCTTCCAGCGACCCGCCACCGCGGCAGAGCAGCACCGCCTCGGGTCGATCGCCGAGTGTATCGGGCCACGCGTCGATCTGTCGCAAGGCGGCGACGATCTCGTCGGCAGCACTGCTACCTTGCACCGCCACCGGCACCAGCGTGACGCGCAGCGTCGGACAGCGGCGCCGAAACACCGCGATCGCGTCGCGCAGCGCAGCACCAGATCGTGAGCTCACGATCGCGACGTGGCGCGGGAATTCGGGCAAGGGTCGCTTGATGTCGCGCGCGAACAGACCTTCCGCCTCGAGTTTGGCTTTCAGTTCATCGAACGCAGCCTGGAGTGCACCGGCCCCCGCCGGTTCGAGATGTTCGCCGATGAGTTGAAAGTCGCCTCGCGCCTCGTAGAGGCTGATGCGGCCACGCAGCACTACCTGGTCGCCGTCCTTGGGCCTGAAACGCACCAAGCGATTGCGGGAGACGAACATGGCACATCGAATCTGCGCCTTGGCGTCCTTCAAGGTGAAGTACCAGTGTCCCGAGGCCGGCACGCGCAGGTTCGAGATCTCGCCGCCGACCCAGACGAGCGCGAATCGTTCTTCCAGCAGAAAGCGCGCCGCCGCCGCGAGATCGCTGACAGACAGAATGCGCCTGGTGGTTGGGGCCACAGCCATGGCGCGGCATTGTACATGGCCGCGTGCCGGTGCCCCGGCAACGGTCGGGGCGGAGGGAGGATGCGGTGTGGTCGTTTACACACCCACGATCGAGGAGTAGCATCGCGCGTTTATTTTCGCGCAGGAGGTCTTTCCTATGCTGCGAATCGCGCACGACGCACTCACCTTCGACGATGTTCTGCTGCTGCCCGCCTACTCGACTGTGTTGCCCTCCGAAGTCGATCTCAAGACCCGCCTGACCCGCCAGATCGATCTCAATATTCCGCTCATGTCCGCCGCCATGGACACGGTTACCGAGGCGCGGCTTTCGATTGCGATCGCCCAGGAAGGCGGCATCGGCATCGTTCACAAGAACATGACCATCGAGCAACAGGCGCGAGAGGTCCGTTCCGTCAAGAAATTCGAGAGCGGCATCATCCGCGACCCCATCACCATCGAACCGAGCCGCACCGTCGGTGAACTGCTCAAGCTCACACGCGACCATTCCATTTCCGGTGTGCCGGTGGTGTCGGGGCGTGATCTGCTGGGAATCGTGACCAGCCGCGACATTCGTTTCGAACCTCGAATGGACACGTTGGTATCCCAGGTGATGACGCCACGCGACAAGCTCGTCACCGCGCGCGAGGACGCCGACACGGACGAAATCCGTGAGCTGCTGCACCGCCATCGAATCGAGAAGGTATTGATCGTCAACGATCGCTTCGAGCTGTGCGGCCTGATCACCGTCAAGGACATCGACAAGGCGCGCATGTATCCGAACGCGTGCAAGGACGAGCACGGCCGGCTGCGGGTGGGCGCAAGTGTCGGCACGGGCGCCGACACCGACGAGCGTGTGGCGGCACTGGTGGATGCCGGCGTCGACGTCATCGTCGTCGATACGGCCCACGGTCATTCCCAGGGCGTGCTCGACCGCATCAGCTGGATCAGGCAGAAGTTCCCGTCTGTTCCGATCATCGGCGGCAACGTTGCCACGCGGGAGGGTGCGCGCGCGCTCGTCGACGCTGGTGTCGATGCCGTGAAGGTTGGCATTGGGCCGGGCAGCATCTGCACCACGCGCATCGTCACGGGCATCGGGGTGCCGCAGATCACGGCGGTTTCGGAAGTGGTCGAAGAGCTGTCCGATACGGACGTTCCGGTGATCGCGGACGGCGGCATACGCTACTCGGGCGACATCGCCAAGGCGCTGGTCGCCGGTGCACATGTCGTGATGATCGGGAGTCTCTTGGCCGGCACCGACGAGGCACCCGGCGAGGTCGAACTCTTTCAGGGGCGCACGTACAAGTCGTACCGCGGGATGGGTTCACTTGGCGCCATGTCGCAGACGAACGGATCGAGCGATCGCTACTTCCAGGAGAACAATCGGGACGGCCGCAAGCTCGTGCCGGAAGGCATCGAGGGTCGGGTTGCCTACCGCGGCCCGATGGGGCCGATCGTGCACCAGCTCATGGGCGGTGTACGTGCTGCGATGGGCTACACCGGTTCGCCGGACATCGCGACCATGCGCAGCCGACCGCAGATGGTACGCGTGACCCACGCCAGCATGGTGGAGAGCCACGTGCATGACGTGGCGATCACCAAAGAGGCCCCCAACTACCCGGTGAGTTGAACGATGGCGACGAGGAAAAGTGCCAAGGC
>JBFKCZ010000455.1:0-3128 GCA_041620035.1 Pseudomonadales bacterium | reverse complement strand
TCGCCATGATGCAGAAGCGGGCCACTGCGAGTTCTCCCTTGTCGGTGGTGACTCGCCAGACGTTTCCGTCATCGTCGTAGTGAGCGGCAACCACCCGGCGCTCGAAGCGAATGTCGCGCTTCAGATCGAAGCGATCCGCCACGTGCCGCGCATAGCGCAGGATTTCCGGCTGGGTGGCATAGCGCTCACTCCATTGCCACTCCTGCTCGAGGTCCGGCGAGAATGAAAAAGAATAAGCGAGGCTTTCCGCATCGCAACGCGCGCCTGGGTAGCGATTCCAGTACCAGGTGCCGCCGACGTCGTGGCCGGCCTCGAATACGCGACACGCAAGGCCCATTTCGCGCAATCGGTACAACATGTACATACCCGCGAACCCCGCGCCCACGATCACCGCATCGAACCGTTCTTCCTCGACGTCGACCATTCACTCGATCCCGTGTTGCCAATTCTGAAGCGACATGCAGCATACCAGCGCTCGCTCACGTCGCGGCACTGTCCATCCCGCGGGTTTCGCACTAGGCTCGGTGCCCACGAGCAGGAGAAGTCGAAGTTGGAACTGATACTCGTCAGGCACGGTTTACCGGAGCGCGTCGAACTCCAGTCGGGCAAGGCCGACCCGCCCCTGTCGGTCGTGGGACGACAGCAGGCGCTGCATGTGGCGCAGTGGTTGTCGGGCGAGCGGATCGACCGGGTCTACGCGAGCACCATGCAACGCGCCCGGCAGACTGCAGAACCCTTCGCGGAGCGCAAAGGCCTCGAGGTCCGCCTCGAAGAAGGCGTGGTCGAATTCGATCGCCATGCATCGAGCTATGTACCCATGGAGGAACTGAAAGCTCAGGACTACGCGGCCTGGAAGGCATTCGTGGATGGTGGCTACACTCAGGGACTCGACATCCATCAGTTCCACGCCACCGTCGTAAACGCACTGGAACGCCTCATCGGCATCCATGCGGGGGAACGCATTGCAGTCTTCTGTCACGGCGGTGTCATCAATGTCTGGACCGCGCATGTCCTCGGGCTCACGCCGAGCCTCTTCTTCGAACCCGCCTACACGAGCATCCATCGCTATCTCTGCGCGCGCACCGGCGAACGCAACATCGTGAGCTTGAACGAGACCGCGCACCTGCGTGCCGACTTGCGCTCCGCCGGTTTAGCATAGCGATCAACCCGCAGTCCCTATTCACAGGAGCCATCATGACCACACAGTGGAATTTCGCTGACGCCTTCGAGTCCATCGCCCGCGCGATTCCCGACGCACCGTGCCAGATCCAGGGTGATCGTGTGCTCACGTGGGGCGAGTTCGACGCGCGCGCCAATGCGCTGGCCGCCGATCTGCTGGCAGCGGGACTGACCCGGCACAGCAAAGTCGCCGCTTACCTGTACAACTGTCCGGAGTACCTGGAGACCTACTACGCGGCGTTCAAAGGCGCTCTCGTGCCGGTCAATACCAACTTCCGCTACGGACCCGACGAACTCGTCTACCTGTGGGACAACGCCGACGCCGAAGCGGTGGTGTTCCACGCAAGCTTCGCACCGGTGATCGAGCGCATCCGCGGCAGGCTGCCAAAGGTCAGGCGCTGGTACGCGGTGCAGGACGGCCACGAAGCGCCCACGTGGGCGGTGGACTACAGCCACGTCGTGCGCGAAGGACAGCGCGCCCGGCCGTACATGAAGTGGTCGCGCAGCGGCGACGACATGCTGTTCCTCTACACCGGCGGCACCACCGGCATGCCGAAGGGTGTCATGTGGCGCCAGGACGACCTCTTCAACATCTTCGGCGGCGGCGGCAATCCCACCACCGGCATCCCGCCCATCACGCGCATGGAAGAGCTTGGCGAGCGCGTTGCGGCGGCCGCACAAGGGGCACGGCCTGTGCATCTGCCAGCGTGTCCGCTCATGCACGGCACCGGACAGTTCGGCGCGATGATCTACATGATGCAGGGCGGCTGCGTCGTCTCGCTGCCCAGCCGCAAATTCAGCGCCGTGGAGCTCTGGCAGACGGTTTCCGAGCGAAAGGTCACCGTCATCTCGATCGTCGGGGACGCGTTCGGGCGTCCAATGCTGGAAGAACTGGACGCGAACGCGAATTCCTACGCGTTGGATTCCGTACTCGGCGTCACGTCATCCGGCGTGATGTGGAGTCAGGAGATCAAACGCGGACTGCTTCGTCACCTGCCCAAGGCAACGCTCTCGGATTCGTTCGGCTCTTCCGAGGCGGTCGGCCTCGGTGGCTCGGCCTCCACCGCCGCGAACGCCGAACAAACCGCACGCTTCATTCCCGGTCCGCAGGTCAAACTGCTCGACGACACCACCTGGAAACCGGTGGGCCCGGGCGAGCGCGGCATCGTCGCGTTGGCGGGCCTGCTGCCAATGGGCTACTACAAGGATCAGGAGAAGACCGACAAGACCTTCAAGACCATCGACGGGGTGCGCTACTCGATCCCCGGTGACTACGCGCAGTGGAACGCCGACGGCACCATCACGCTCCTGGGCCGCGGCTCCGTGTGTATCAACACCGGCGGCGAGAAGGTGTTCCCCGAAGAAGTCGAAGAAGTTCTCAAGCGACATCCCTCAATTGCGGACGCGGTTTGCGTTGGCGTTCCCGACCAGCGCTTCGGCCAGGCCATCTGCGCCGTGATCGAACTCGCACCGGGCGCCACCGAACTCGGCAACGACGACACCTCCACTCACGTTCGCGAACATCTCGCGGCCTACAAGTCCCCGCGCTTCACGGTTGCCGTGCCGAGCATCGGTCGCGCACCGAACGGCAAAGTCGACTACAAGGGCCTGACGCAACTCGCACGCGAACGTTTGCGGCTGTAGCAGATCACAACTTGTAGGAGCGACCCCCGGAGGGTGTCGCAAAAGTCATCGAAGGTAATGTGGGAGCGGGCTTGCCCGCGAAAAACTTTTTGATTTCTCTAAATCCGTTCGCGCCCAAGGGCGCTCCCACAGCGTCACGGATGACTTTCACGACACCCTCCCTGGGCGCGAAGGTACCTATGGTCCGAGGGTCGCTCCTACGGCGCTTGCAGGCTCCACCCTCAGGCGATCGCCCCCGACTTGCGCAGCGCGGCGATCGCCTTCGCGTCGAGACCGGCGTCGGTAAGTACGGCATCGGTGTGCGC
>JBFKCZ010000454.1:0-3140 GCA_041620035.1 Pseudomonadales bacterium | reverse complement strand
TTGCCGACGTTGCCGCAATTTCAGCGAGATCGAAGTGTGCGGCATCTGCAACGACGTCCGGCGCGATGCATCGTTGTTGTGCGTTGTCGAGTCCGCAGCGGACATCCTCGCCATCGAACAGGCTGGCGGTTACCGCGGTCGCTACTTCGTGTTGCATGGGCGCCTCTCTCCCATCGACGGACTCGGCCCCGAAGTGCTCGGTCTCGATCTCCTGGAAAGCATTGCGACCGATGGCGATTGCGCAGAAGTGATACTGGCGACGAACACGACGGTGGAAGGAGAGGCGACCGCCCACTTCATCGGCGAAATGTTGCGGCAGCATGGCCTGCAGATTTCACGCATCGCGCACGGCGTGCCGGTGGGCGGAGAACTCGAATACGCCGACGGTGGCACGATCGCGCATGCGTTGCGTGGCCGGCGCAGCATCACGGTGCAAGATTGATTTCGCGACGCATCTCTTTCGCAGACTCGAACGCTGCACTCGAGCTGGCGCTCGGCCGTTTGACCGAGGATGCGCGAAATACGTGCTCCGAAACCGGCATGGCAACCGTGGCGCTCGATACGGAGTTCATCCGCACGCGCACGTTCTACCCCATCGCGGCGCTCTACCAGCTGGCTTCCGCCAACGAAGTGGTGATCATCGATCCACTGCCGATCGACGACTGGCGACCGTTCACCGACCTGCTCGAGTCGAATGAAATACTCAAACTCATGCACTCGTGCTCCGAGGATCTGGAGGTGTTCGCCCGCCACCTGGACACGCGCCCTGGCCCGCTGTTCGATACCCAGGTTGCGGCCGCGTTTCTGGGCAGCAACTTCAGTCCGGGCTATGCGGAGTTGGTGCGGGCCTGCACGGGCGTGGAGCTCGGCAAGCACCACACCCGTTCCGACTGGCTTGCACGACCGCTCGCCGACGAGCAGATCGAATACGCCATCGAAGACGTCACCTACCTGGCGGAGATTCACGCGAAGCAGCGGCGGGATCTCGAGCGCCTCGGACGCATCGATTGGTTTCAGTCCGAACTCGACGAACGGCTCGTGATCAATGGTGCGACCGACGACACGTACTATCTCGGTGTGCGATCGGCGTGGCGCTGCGAAGGTAAGCAGATCAATCGGCTGAAGGCGCTGTGTGCTTGGCGCGAGCAACGCGCCAAGCAACGCGACCTGCCGCGTGGCCACGTCATCAGCGACGAAGAGCTCGTGGATCTGGCGGTGCTGCGTGACGTTGCGCCGGCGAAAGTACGCGAGTGCGTCGCCCCTGCAGCGGCACGCCGCTACACCGACGACCTGCTGTCGATCATGGCGGATGCCGACGAGCTCGAAGAGGTTGCGACTGCGCCGCCCCGTCCCTTGTCGCGAGCACAGACGAAGGTGGTGAAACGCCTGAAGACTGTCGGTGCGAACAAGGCATCGGAGCTCGACTTGGCGCCCGAACTGCTCTCACGCCGGCGCGACCTGGAAGGCTGCGTGCGCTCGTTTCAGGAGACGGGCGATCTTTCGCCGGCCTTCCTGGGCTGGCGTTACCCCCTGGTCGGCGAGGAGTTCGCATCCATTCTCGCCGAGTCGATGCAAACCGATCCGGACGCAGGCGCATGACTCGATCCGTAGCCGTATACCGCAGCAGTCGCGTCGCCGACATGTACCTGTTCGTCGACGCCGGCGAGGGTGTCGCGCGTGTGCCTGCGGCGCTGATGCAGCGGTTCGGGCGACCCGTCGAGGCGCTGACGATGGAGCTCACCGTCGATCGCAAGCTTGCACGCGCATCGGCGTCCGAGGTGCTGGCCGCGATCGCGAGGCAGGGCTTCTATCTGCAGTTGCCTCCGGGGCCGGAGTTGTGGCGCGATGGGCGAGCGGACGATGGCGATTGAATCGACAGGCGCAGAGGCGTTCTGGCGCACGAAACAGTTGCACGAGCTCGATGAGCAGGAGTGGGAAGCCCTGTGCGACGGCTGCGGGCAATGCTGCCGCGTGAAGCTGGAGGACGACGACACGGGCGTGATCGGCGTGACCGATGTCGTGTGTAAGCTCCTGGATGTTTCGACGTGCCGGTGCCGGGACTATCCGAACCGTGCCGCTCTGGTGCCGGATTGCGTGGCAATGCGGGAAGTAGTGGTCGCGAAACTCCGATGGCTGCCCGATACCTGCGCGTATCGTCGGGTTGCGGCGGGCCGCGATCTGCCGAAGTGGCACTACCTGCGATGTGGCGACCGGGAACGCGTGCACACGCTGCATCGGTCGGTGCGCGGCGCGGTGTGCTCGGAGGACGATGTCCCGGGCGTCGACTACGAGAGCCGTGTGGTGAAATGGATCGAACCGGGAGGCTCGGGCGGCCCATGGAAACTCTGATCGCGTGGGGATTCGTGTTCGCTGGCGGACTGGGCGCCTTGCTCGGCGTATTCATCCTGACGCGGCGCGTGCGAACCCAATGGCTGCGGTCGCTGGTGCGGTGCCTGGCGGCTGTTTGGATGTTGTTGCCCTGGTCCATTCAGGTCGTGGAAGGGCATTACGCGCCCGCGTTCGTCGTGGCGCTGTTCGAGGGCGTGTTTCGCGCGGACGGCAATCCGAGGCCGGCGCTCGCGGTACTCATCGCCGGCACGGCGGTGGTGCTGCTCGTCTTTCTGACCCAGGCGCTGGTCGGCGCGGTGCGGCGGCGTAAGGCGCAGTAGCCGTCCCGGGCGGCAATCCGCGCCGTCGTTGCTACGCTTTGAGGATGATCCGCCTCCTGTTCTCCGCTCGCGCGACGTGGGTACTGAGTTGCAGTCTCCTGTGCGCTTTCCTGGACACTCAGCCAGCGATGGGGAGTCCGGTTTCGCTGGCGCGCGACGTCCGGATCGTCGTGGACGTTTCCGGCAGCATGCGCGGTGCCGCGGACCTGCGTCGGGCGGCAGTCGATGGTCTCGTCGCGAGGCTGCCAGACGGCAGTAAGGCTGGGATCTGGACATTTGGCCAGCAGGTCAACATGGCGGTGCCACACCGGGCCGTGGACGAGACCTGGCGTGCCCAGGCACGCGGCGTGGCCGCGAATCTCGGTGTGGTGGGTTTGCGGACCAACCTGCGCGCGGCGCTCGCTGCCGCTGCGTGGGACTCGGATGTCGGCCGGGGTGAGGTGCGCCACATCATTCTCATCACCGACGGCC
>JBFKCZ010000453.1:0-3156 GCA_041620035.1 Pseudomonadales bacterium | reverse complement strand
GGGTATCGCGCCGGAGGCGAGAATCCTCCTCGCACTGGAAGACACCGCAGCCTGGATCATGTGTTTTCTCGGCGCGATTCGAGCCGGCGTCATTCCCGTACCCGTCAGCACATCGCTCACTGCCGACGACTATGCATTCATCCTGGCCGACAGCCGGGCGCGTATGGTCGTTGCGTCGGCGCCGCAGGCGGAGCGCCTGCGAGCGAGTGTCGAAGGTCTGCCGGCGTTCGTCGATCGCGGTGCAGTGGAGGGGTTCGACGCGCTCGGTCGAGCACTCGCCGAAGTGGACGATGCTGCGGTGACGGCGGACACCCGCCGCGACGAGCCGGCATTCTGGCTCTATACATCGGGTACCACCGGACGGCCCAAGGCAGCCATCCACGCGCACTCCGATCTGCTCGAGACTGCGCACTGCTATGGGCAGGGGGTGCTGGGCATCGAAGCGAACGATGTCGTCTTCTCGGCGGCAAAGCTGTTCTTCGCCTATGGCCTCGGCAACGCGCTGACGTTTCCGTTCTCGGTTGGCGCCACCGTCGTGTTGCACGATGGGGCGCCGACGTCGGAGGCGGTCAAGCGGGTGCTCGATCGCGAGCGACCCACACTCTTCTTCGGCGTGCCGACGCTCTACGCCATGTTGCTGAGCGGAAGCGCGCTGCCGGAATCGGGGCATCGCTTGCGGGCAGCGGTCTCCGCCGGTGAAGCATTGCCGGCGGCGCTTCTCGAACGCTGGCGGGAACGGGTAGGCGTCGACATTCTCGATGGCATCGGCTCCACGGAGATGCTCCACATCTACATCTCCAACCGGCTCGGAGCGGTGCGCGCCGGTACGAGTGGCACGCCCGTGCCGGGCTACACCGTGGAGATCCGCGACGATGCCGGCGCGATCGTGCCGGACGGCGAAATGGGTGACCTGTACGTCAAGGGGCCAACCATGGCGCTCGGCTACTGGAACCGTCGAGCCGTGAGCCAGGCGACGTTTCGTGGCGAATGGCTGCGCACCGGCGACAAGTATCGGATCGAGAATGGCTGCTATGTCTACTGCGGGCGCTCGGATGACCTCCTGAAGGTCGGCGGCATCTACGTCTCACCCATGGAAGTCGAGAACGCGCTGCTTGGGCACGATGCGGTGGCGGAGGTGGCCGTGGTGGGTGCGCGCGATGCCGACGAGCTGATCAAGCCGAAGGCGTTCGTGGTGTTGAAGCCGGATTTCGTTGCCTCTTCCGCACTCGCCGATGCGCTGATCGAACATGTACGTGCAACGCTGGCGCCGTACAAGCGTCCCCGATGGGTGGAGTTCACTGCGGTGCTACCCAAGACACCCACCGGAAAGATCCAACGGTTCAGGCTGAGGGGATGAACTGATCGACCCGCCTCAGTTGCGCGTACGCAGCTCCGCCAGCGCCTGTTCGAGTGCGGCAACGCGCGCTTCCAGAGCGCCGAGCCGATCCACCTTTGGCGTTGCGGCAGTCGCAGGGGCGGCGGCCGAGGGCTCGGGTGCGGATTCGATCGCGCCGGAGAAGAGGTGCGCGTACTGCGAGTCCTGCCGCCCGCTGATGCGCGGCAGACGTGCGACCAGCGGACTCGGCCGATCCATCATGTCCTTCAACACCGCGGTGACCGCGGCGTTGTCGGCGAATTCGAAGAGCCTCCCGCTGCGCGTCCGGATCTCTCCCGGCGTCTGCGGACCGCGCAACAGCAGCACGCAGATCACGGCGAACTCTTCCGCGGTCAGCGTGAGCTCGCTGAAGGGCGTGTTGCAGAGTCGATGGGAGTAGCGATCCACTCGCCCCTGGAAGTTCTCGTCGCGCACCACCAGATGACGTTGCTCGAGTTGCCGCAGCGCATGCTCCACCGCACCGCGGTCGAGCGACATGAGCGGGTCGCGGCTCGATTTCTGATTGCACGCCAGGGCCAGCGCGTTGAGCGTGAGCGGGTACTGATCGGGCGTGTACACCGACTTTTCCATCAGTGAACCGATGATGCGGGCTTCGATGGCGTTGAGCTCGGGGATCAATGGCGTTCCTTCGTGGTCTGCGGCCGCGCTAGGATAGCTCAAGGTCTTCTCAGAACGATCCTCGATGGCTGTTCGACCCAACTCCACCCCGCAGGCGCGCGCGAGCGCGCTCTTGCCCCTGGTGCGCGCCCATGCCGACGAGGCGGAGGCCGCGCGCCGCTTACCCGCGGAGGTCGCGCGGGCGTTCGCACGAAACGGCCTTTATCGGATCGGCGCACCGCTCGACTGCGGTGGCGAAGCAGCGACACCGATGACACAGATCGAGACGATCGAGACCATCGCCACCGCCGATGGCAGTGCGGGCTGGAATCTGATGATCGGTGTCGAAACGTTCGGTCTGATCGCACCGGGCTTCACGCGTTGCGCGGAACTCATCAGTGATCCGAACGTCATCATGTGCAGTTCCACGGCGGCGATCGGCCGTGCGGAAGCGGTGGCGGGTGGCTTCCGCGTCACCGGGCAGTGGCAATTCGTCAGCGGTTGTCATAACAGCGACCTGTTCGGTGCGACCGTGCGGCTGTATCACAACGGCGAGCAGATCCCCGATACCGGTAACGTGTACGCCATCGTCGAACGCGGCGGTTTCGACATCCTCGACACCTGGCACACCGCGGGGCTGTGCGGATCGGGATCACACGATGTGCGCGTCTCCAACGTATTCGTTCCCGAAAAGCAGATCGTCTCGCCCATCGGTCATCGCTCGGGTGATGCACCGCTCGCGCGGTTTCCGATCGGTGCCCGTCTCGCCTACAACAAGGTGGCTGTCGCGCTCGGCATCGCGCGCAGCGGGCTCGATGCGTTCGTCGCCGTCGCCGAAGGGAAGGTTCCCCGTTTCACCAGCCGCACTTTGAATACGCGACGCGCGGCGCAGCACGCGATCGCGATGGGTGAAGTACGCGTGCGCGGCGTGCGATCGCTGCTCATGGATCTGGTGAGCGAACTGTGGGAATGCGTCGTGGCCGGCGGTCGCCCCCCTGCAGAGCAGTTGGCGGTATTCCAGGCGGCCTGTTCCGATGGCGTGAGCGGTTGCGCCGAGGCGATCGACCGGGTCGCCGATGCGGCGGGTACCACCGCGAACATGAAGGGCCACCCCCTCGAGCGCATCGCGCGCGACATCCGCGTGATTCGACAGCACGCGACGG
>JBFKCZ010000452.1:0-3165 GCA_041620035.1 Pseudomonadales bacterium | reverse complement strand
GGCGGTGCAGCTCGTCACCAACGGCCTCAAGGTCGCCGAGTACCGGCCCGACAACGCCGAGGAAGAAGTCGACATACGCGTGCGCTATCCAAGCGAATCACGCGGCCTCGGTGCCCTCGATGACCTGCGCATCTCGACGGCCCAGGGACTGGTACCGATTTCCAGCTTCGTCCAGCGCACGCCCGGGCCCCGGGTAGACACCATTCAACGCACGAATGGCGTACCCGTGGAGGCGATACGGGCAGACGTCGCCACCGGCGTGCTCGCGGATTCGAAGGTCAAGGAAATCTCGGCCTGGATCGACGACCAGCAATGGGATCCTGCGTTGTCGATCGACTTCCGCGGCGCGAACGAGGAGCAGAGTGAGGCGATGGCTTTCGTCGGCGTGGCCTTCCTGCTATCGCTGCTCCTGATGTTCGTGCTGCTCGTCACGCAGTTCAACAGCATCTACCAGAGCGCCCTCATTTTGCTCGCCGTGTCCATGTCGACGGCTGGTGTGTTGCTGGGCCTCGTCGTCATGGGCAAGCCTTTCAGCGCAATTCTCACGGGTGTTGGCATCGTCGCGCTCGCCGGGATCGTGGTGAACAACAACATCATCCTCATCGACACCTTCAACCATCTGCGCCGGGAACACCCCGAACTCGACTACATTTCGCTCATCGTGCGCACCGGTGCGCAACGGCTTCGCCCGGTTCTGCTGACGACCGTCACCACCGTATTCGGACTGCTGCCAATGGCGGCCAACCTGTCCATCGACTTCGTCAACCGTTCGATCGTATACGGCGGTCAGCTGTCCATGTTCTGGGTACCGCTGTCGCAGGCCATCGTCTGGGGCCTCTCGATCGCGACCGTGCTCACACTCTTCGCGACACCCGCACTCCTCGCGCTCCCCCATCAGCTGCGGGGGCTGTTCACCCGGACACCGCCAGAGCCTGCTCTTTCCGAGCAGCCTGCGGGCGCGAGGTAAACGATTCGCGACGGCCGCCGTGTGCAGTGCCTGACGCAACAGGAGTAGGACACCACGCCGGTTAGGATCTACCATACCGGCTCGCTCCACCGCGTGGTCACAGCCATCAATCAATCACCGTGAACTGGACGCTGTCACTGCGCGATGCGGCGCCGGCCGGCCAAGCCCTGGTCGGCGGAAAGGCCGTTCGACTCGGAGAACTGATGATTCAGGGCTTCGACGTGCCTGCCGGATTCGTGATCACGACCGACGCATTCGTCTCGCATCTGATGGAATCCGGCGCCAGCGCGCTTCTCGACGGCGACTATCCAACGCCCGAACTGCTCGCTCGGGTCCAGAGCCATCCGTTGAACGCGGAGGTGGCGGCGGCGATCCGCGATGCGTTCGCGGAACTCAGTCGAGGCGATCCCCAGTACGTCTGCGCGGTGCGCAGTTCGGCGGCCGACGAGGACGGCACTTCCGCGAGTTTCGCGGGACAGCACGCCACGTACTACTACACGCGCGAAGACGATCTCGAGACGCGCATCGTCGACTGCTGGCTGTCGGCATTCACTCTCGAGGCCCGCACGTATCGCCGCCAGATGGGCTTGTTCTCGGCGCCGCGCATGGCCGTGATCGTGCAATACATGTTGCCGGCAGACGTGTCGGGAGTTGCTTTCACGCGCGATCCTACTGGACAGAACGATGGCTGCCTCGTCATCGAGTCGTGCTGGGGCCTTGGTGCCGCGCTCGTCGATGGGCGCGTGTCGCCCGACGCCTACTTCATCGATCGGGAAACGCGCGCGATTCGTTCCCGTCGCATCGGCAGTAAGCGCTCGAAGGTCGCCGAAGCGCTACTCGATCGCACCGGATCGCGACTGGAGCCCGTGCCGCGGCACCTGCAGCGATTGCCCACGCTCGACAATTCCGCCGCCCTGGAGGTGGCCGACCTCGCGATGCGCTGCGAGCACGCCTTTGGCACTGCGCAGGATGTGGAGTGGGCGATCGTAGACGGAAGACTCCACCTGCTTCAGTCGCGCCCGGTCACGCGCATCGCGACGGCACCGGGTAACGTGGAAGGCCGCTGGATCGCATTCAAGCCGGTCCTCGAGAACTCGGACGAGCCGTTCACGCCGCTCTCCATCGACCTGTTCCGCCGTGTGCTCTCTCCGGCCATGGGTTTCATCGACGGCCGCCTCTACCTGAACTTCGACATGCTCGCCAGATTGATGCCGCGCGACCTGCCGGAACGGACGCTGGCGGACGCGCTACTGCTCCGCAGCCCAGGTACGACGATCACCGCTTCATGGCGAACACTGCCACGATTGCTGGTCATCGGTATCGCCGCGTACTTGAGCGCCGCCATCCTGTTCGCCCGCACCCGCCGCGTCCCGCGCGTACTGTTCGAAGGGTTTCGAGAACGCTGCGAGTCGCTGCTGGCCAATGTCAACATGAACGCGCTGACGACGCTCCGAACCCTGGTGGCACCGAACCGCCTGTTTCCACCCATCGGCGAGCAGGTGATCGCGGCCAACGTCTCTGCCAGTCGCTACTTCCTGCTAACCGGACACCTCACGAGTTTCCTCGCGAAGCACGCGCCGGGCTTGTCCGCAGAACACGTCGCCGCGCTCACCACCGGCCCCAAGGACATGGCTTCGAGGGAAATGGTCGAAGACATCGCCCAGCTCGCCCGGGTGGCCGCCGACAGTCCCAGCATCGCGGCGCTGATTCGCGCCAACCGGTTCGAAGATCTGCCGCACCAGCTCGCGGTGCACCCGGACGCCCGACCCTTCGTTGCCGCACTGGAAACTTTCATGAGCCGGTACGGGCATCGAGGAACCCGCGAGATCGAACTCGCGGCGCCACGCTGGCGCGAAGACCCGACACCGCTCTTTGCGATGATCGCCAACCTGCTCGGCGACAGTCCTCCGCGCCGGCCCTCGCCGGAAGAGCGCCGCGCCGACGCGGAGTCGGCGCTATCGGAGCATCTGCCGAGCCGCATCAAACGCACCTGGGTGCGCTACGTCGCGGGACGTATCCGCTACTTCGCCGCCCTTCGCGAAAACACCCGGCACTGGCATCCACTCGCCTTCGCGACGGTACGCGCGAAGATCCTCACACTGGAGCGACAGTTGATGGTCACCGGTGAACTGAAATGCGCCGACGACATCTTCTACCTGCTGTGGGACGAAATCGAAGACCTGCTGCTCGGCCGATTG